>JBJTVM010000544.1:0-3063 GCA_046081205.1 Pseudanabaena sp.
TGCTTGCCTAAAGCATTATCAATCCCACTCGCTGCACGAGCTTTAACCCTCACACTCGCATAAAACTTATCCAAACTCGCAATTTCTTTACCTAAAGATTGCCCCTCAAGAGCATCGAGCATCTTTTGCATGGCAATGGATACTGGATTTAATTGCGTAAATTGATAATCCTCAAACAACGCATCAAATACAGGCTTGGTGATCAAATGCTGTGACAACATTTCAATCGCATCGGATTCACTAATACTGGGATTGAGATTACAGCGCAAACCCTCTAGAAAATCATCAAAAGCTTGGCGGTGCATAGCTTCCGAACTCGCTAACAAAGCCTTAATCCGTGACGTATGGCGATCGGCAATTTGCGCCACATCCTTCGCCCAATCTTCCCAATAACGGCGATCGCCACATTTAACAACAATCTTGGCATAGATCGCATCGCGCCATTCTTCCAATTGCGGAAAATTCAGCGTCATTTGTCGCACCTTCGGCTGACCATCACCGACCTTTTCCACATCATCCGATGCACCACCACCAACACCAATCACATCCACTTGCGGCGGTCTAGTTTCATTCAATTCAATCTTGTTGATAATCGCATTAAAGCGATCGTCATGGGCGCGTAGGGCTTGCAATACCTGCCAGACCACTTTGTACTTCTCATGATCCTTCAGGGCTTCCTCTGGAGTCATGTCCGCAGGAATGCCAATGGGTAGAATGATATAGCCATACTTTTTGCCCTCAGCCTTTCGCATCACCCGCCCCACCGACTGCACCACATCCACAACCGAGTTACGCGGCGACAGGAAAATCACGGCATCCAAAGCTGGCACATCCACCCCTTCCGACAAGCATCGCGCATTAGAAAGAATACGGCACAAATTGCCCTGACTGCTAGTATCTGCCTTCAGCCAATCTAGCTTTTGATTGCGAACCATCACATTTTGCTTACCATCAACGTGCTGTACCTCACAGGGCAGAATTTCCTCATCGGGATAGGTCTTTTGATATTCCTCAATGATTTGCGAAAACATTTCCGTAAATCTTTTCTCAGAGGCAGCGATTGTCCCTGCAAAGGCGACAGCGCGGCGCATTGGTGCAGTATCTCCCTGCACATCTTCGCGATCGCTTTCCCCCGCAAATCGCTTCGACAAACCATTCCAACAACCCGTAATTTTTACCGCGTCCTCTAACTTCAATTCGTTATTCTGATCCGCTAACTGACGCTGAAAAGTAGCGCTGACATACTTCTCATCCACAGCCAACACCATTACTTTGTAATCCGTCAATAGCCCCGTTGCCACCGCTTCCGCAAATCCTAAGCGATGGAACTCTTGACCATAGATTTTCTCATCATCCATCGAGCAGACGATCGCCTCATTTTCCTTCGCCTTGCTCTTAGCCGCATCGCCATAGAGCCGAGGTGTCGCCGTCATATACAGCCGCTTTTTCGCCTTAATAAAGTCCTGATCATGCACCTTCACAAAATGCGAATCATCCTCTCCCGCTAAAGTCACGCCCGTAGTCCGATGCGCCTCATCGCAAGTAATCAAATCAAATTCTGGTAATCCTTTCTTCTGTGCATCAGCAATGGATTGAATCGATTGATAAGTGGAGAAAATGACGGTAAGCACAGGTTCTACCCTCACCCCTAGCCCCTCTCCCAGAGGGCGAGGGGAACCAGAATTTTCTCTTTCTCCCCCTCGCCCTTGGGGAGAGGGGGCTGGGGGGTGAGGGCAAAGCGCCTGATACCGCCCCACAATTACATCGACATCCGTAGTCGCAGGAAAAGCCAAATCACGGGCGCTGATATCCTCCGTATCCGACTTTTTCGACACCTTCGCATCGGAACATACGGCAATGCTTTGTAACTTCACCGTAGCCTCCGCCGACCATTCCCGCAAAGTTTGCGACAATAGCGAAATCGAAGGCACTAAAAACAAAACCGTAGCGCTACTTTGATTGATGGCAAACTTTTCGATGGCAAACCTCTCGGCAATCTGCAAAGCCGTATAGGTCTTGCCTGTCCCGCAAGCCATGATCAACTTACCGCGATCGCTGGTTGCAAATCCCGCCATTACTTTTTCCAACGCCGTAACCTGATGCGGTCTAATCGACTTTTTCGGCTTTAACGGCAAAACTGGAACTGGCGTTACTAAATCATCAGCATCAATAGCATCAATACTTGTGGAAACACTCTGCACCGCATAGCGCAAATTCTGTGAACTCACCTGTTCCCAATCCACAGGGCTTTGATCAAGATCGTATAGAGTCAGGCGATCGACAGGAATTTGCTGATTTTTCAGCGCATCTTCGGCATTCTTGCCCCAGCCGCAAGTGGTCACAATCAAGCGATGCTTAAACGGTGCTTTACTTGAAGCCGTAAAAAATGAATCAATATCCTTTTTATCCAACAAATGATCGGGCTGATAGCACTTACACTGAATCGCCCAATAGTCCCCCGTTGCTCTCTCCTGCGCCACCAAATCAATCCCCAAATCGCCTTTACCGTCACGCAAAGGGAAATCCATCCACAAATATACTCGTTCAAACAGTGCGATATATTGTGGATCGGTGCGTAAATAGGCAAATACCAAATGTTCAAACTTATCACCCAAATCACGGGTTGAGGTGGCTTGCTGACGAAACTGCTCAAGAACATGGTGAATGGTGGTAGCCATCTTAATTTCTACGAATTTCTGCAAAATATTAGCATATTTTACATATTTGTCTTGTACCTAACTTGTACCTAGACAGCCAATCAGAAAGGATAAGCTCTCGAAGGACGGTAATCAGCCAAATTGTGATCGGGTATCCCTACAGACAGATTAGTGTTAAAAAGACTTTACAAAACTACATAGTCAACGTTACATTAGCTGTATAGCGAAAGCTAACCATAAATTTTTAATTCACCGCAATCATAAGAAAATGACAACAGCAGTACAAAGACGCGAAAGCGCATCACTGTGGGATCAATTTTGCAACTGGATCACCAGCACCGACAACCGCCTATATGTAGGCTGGTTCGGCGTAATCATGATCCCTTGCTTACTCGCAGCGACCATT
>JBJTVM010000545.1:0-7560 GCA_046081205.1 Pseudanabaena sp.
AAATGGCTACGTCATTTTGTACTTTGATATTAAAGGGGCTTAGAGTTTTTCGCCGCTAATGATAAACATAGGGCTAACGGCGGCGAAGACTTGACGGTTGCCGCGAGTTTCTAAGCGGTTTACTGAAGATTGGACTACTTCCACATTTCTCGCTTGGAGTTTGGCAAAACTTTCAGAAATCGCGTATAAACCCTCAAGACTATTGGTAGTGGCGATCGCCCTGCCATCAATCTGCAAACGCTCCCAACAATATTCCAGAATTTCCGATACCGACCGCCCTCCTTCGATACAAATGCGATCTGGATTAGTCGTCAAACTAGTCAAGCATTCTGGTGCACTACCGATTTTAATTTCCACATTATTCACAGCAAATTTCTGGCAATTCTTAGCAATTAATCCTGCGACATCTTCATCACGCTCGATCGCGACAATTTTCCCCTTAGGACATAGCAAACCTATCTCAATCGGGATTGTCCCAGTACCTGCGCCAATATCCCATAGCACCGAGTCAGCCTTGAGCCGCAATTGACCAATAAGTAACAGCCTTGTTTCACATTTGCTCATTGGTATTCCTGGTAAGCGATCGAATAATTCGTCAGGAATGCCTGGAGTGACGTAGGACCAGATAGGTTCAGACATGAGCTTCGCGCAAAGGATGATTAAACATGACAAATATAGCGTTTTTCTACCCTAAATAATGAAGGATGAGTTTAACTGTGTAACGATTCTTTCTAGGTGACTTGGTATCAATAGGCAGGTTCAATTTTTTTGATTAGGGCGATTGCTGTTATCGTCAATAGCGATGTCAAAATGTAGTACATCTTCACGCACGCCAAGCTTTGTATAAAGTGCGATCGCAGGATCATCGCCAAGGTCAGCCTGTACGTAAATAACATAGGCTGATCGCTCGACAGCAATCTTCTTTAACTCCAGAATTAAGCCCGTGGCTATTCCTTCCCGTCGATGCTCTGCTGCTACAGCCAGATCGTAAATATAAATTTCACTGCGCTCCTGTTCAAACTTCTGGAGTTCGTAAGCTGTAAGACCTCCAACTACTGTTCCATTTTTTAACGCTGCGATCGCGATGAAGTAATCGCTATTTAGTAAGCGCTTGAGATAGGTATCACTTGGAGGAGATGATCTATAGGTATCAAAATCATCAAAAGCTTCTCCAAAGACAGCCAATAACTCTTCCATAAGTGCTATGTCTTTGGCGGAAAGCTGACAAATACTAAATGGTTCAGAAGATGTCATTTTTTACTCAATGTTTGGATCACTTTGATGTTTTAAGAAAGGAATCAAATGCATCATAAAATCGCGCTTACCTATTGGTAATCCTTTCATACGCAGGATGTTGTACGCTGTCGTTATATGGAAGTAAAAATTTGGCATCAGAAAATCGTCCACGTATGAGATTCCTGTTAGTTCGAGGTAGAGACCTTGCCCAAGTTCAATTCGCTTGATCTCAGAAAGTGTATCGTCAGAAACATTGATACTTGCTAACAGTTCCTTAGTAGATGAAATATGACCGCAAGCCTGATTTAACGATGTTACTTCAGGAGGTAAGTTGTTCGCTGGCTGTCCTAGGCAACATAATGCGAAGTTACGAGGCTGATTGCAGGCAAATACGATTTGTGTACCGAAGGGAAACATATCGGGAGCTATACGGCACTGCAATATAGACTCCGTATCATCTTGAAAATGAGTCTCAGCTAACGTTAAAATATGGCTCAATGTGTCGAGTCTAGAACCGAAGATGTTTTGTAATGCTTTAATCTTCTGCCTTTCCATATATATTCGAGTTGGATGAGTTAGGGTTGTAATACAATTGCGTTTTAATTGCCTTGATGTGGATTAAGTTACTGTATCAAGACTACTTTCTAATTTAATTGGTTTACTATTAAGTGCTAGAGTCCTTTCTCAAGTTCTGTTTGAATAGTTTTCTTTCGTTCCATCCAATCATCTAGATTGGAAACAGCATAGTACGGTAAAGTCAAAACTCCGAGATGAAAGGTTGGCCAACTACTGCCACTATCTTCAATTACAATTTTTTTGAGTCCTTCCTTGATAGCTTCTTTGCCGAGATCATCGATTGTGATTGCTTTCAAAGCATCAATTAGTGGACGGAAATAGACTTTGTAAAACGCATCTTCGTACAATTCAGCATATCCCTCTGCTGCGAGCGAGTCCCAATTTACTTCAATGGGTACTTCAAATCCAACTAGTGTCTCTATTTCTTGTTTGAGCTTGAGATATCGTCCTTCTGAGAAGGCTTTGATTGCTCTTCGTTCTGCTAATCCCATACAATTTCTCCACAAAGAAATGACCTAATCTAAATGCTAATTTACACTGTTATAGCCAGCATATGCACTAAAACCTAAATGCCGTCATTCCAGCTTTTGGTTCTCGACAAATTAATCTTACCATTTAGCTCACATACCGTAAAAAACTTCAACGCCTCAATTCATATGCCCAAACGATTTAGTATCAGCGATTTATCTCCTAAAGGCGATCGCTATTACCGTGAGTTGTGGTTTATGGTGCGATCGCATTAACAATCTATTTTCTAAAGGCAATCGCTGTTACCATGAGTCGTGATTTATGGGGCGATCGCATTAACAATCTATTTTCTAAAGGCGATCGCTATTACTGCGAGTCATTATTTCTAGGCGATCGCACCAACAATCTATCTTCTAAAGGCGATCGCTATTATTATCTTCCTCTTCAAATGCGCCAAGTGCGTCATCGAATTTGTTGATAATGTCGAGGAATTGCGATACAACGCGATCGAAGATTTTTTTGCGCTCTAATAGTTTGGGTTTTTCATTACAGGCGTTTAGAACTGTATCGCGTAACGGTTCTTTGCCTGTAAATTTGTAGTCGGCGATCATTTGGTTAACAGCTTCGAGTTTCAAATTTTCTTTGATGCAAAGTTGTTGAATCGCGACCATACGTTCTTGATTCCAAAAGTTCTGAAATACGGTGGCGATCGCGTCTTCTGGTTTAATTGTGGGCATTCGCTCATCAATGAATTTTTCAATGAGATCGCGTTTGCTGCGTAACTGGACTTCTTGCCCAACGAGTTCGAGAATAGCCTCTTTTCTCTTCTGATAGTCTTCTTCAGTGGTTTTAGTATTTTGGCGGAGTTCGGCTAGGAGCTTGAGAATGTAGGAGACATTGATTTCATCGCGCTGTATGAGTTCTAGTTCAAAATCAACTTCTTCAATGAGGGACTTGTCTTCCTCCTCTTTGCGCGATCGCGTTTTGTCGTGGATGTCGAGATATTTGCTCTTATAGTCATCAAAGGTTTGTTCGTCCATGTTGAGGGCAGTAAAATCAAACTCGGTGAAGGATTTACTGACGTTTAGTAAACGGATGAGATTACGAAAGGCTTTGACAAATTTAACTTGGTCGTCTTCGCTGATGAGTTTATTGACATCGTTGGGGATAGAGGCGATCGCTCTTAATTCCTGCACGCCTTTGTTAAACTCTTCAATGTAATGTTCATAGGGTTCGATAAATATCTCTTCATTAGCGTTAGGATCGGAAAAGAGGGCAACGGCTTGATCGGTGTTGTCTTTGAGGTTACGGAAGCAGACGATATTGCCTTGGGATTTGAGTTCGCCCAAAATGCGGTTGGTGCGGGAGTAGGCTTGAATTAGTCCGTGATACTGGAGATTTTTATCTACATAAAGTGTGTTGAGCTTTTTGACATCGAAGCCAGTGAGAAACATATTAACGACCAATAGAATATCGGCACGTTCATGATCCTGAGCGTTTTCCCGATCGCGGTCTTTCAAGCGTTTAGAGATGTCTTTGTAGTAGGTGTAGAAGGCTTTGCTGTCTCTGGCAGAATGTTGGGTTTGATAGAGGGCGTTGTAATCGTTGATAAATTCGGTGAGTTTGTCGCGACTATGGGAATTATTGCTGGATTTTAAATCAAAATCGGGTTCACCAATTAAGCCGTTTGCGTCTTCGTCCTCTTCGTTAATGCTGGGGGTGAAGATCGTCACGACTCGCAAGTCATGTAAACCCTGTTTTTGTTTACTTTTAAAGGTTTCGTAATAGGTCAGTAAGCTATCAATATTACTGACACAGAGTATGGCAGAGAATTTTTTATTGTGGGTTTTGCGGTTATGGTTGGCGATGATCCAATCAACGATTAGGGAAATGCGATCGGGGTTTTCAAAAAATTCGCGATCGAGTTTTGGTTCGGTAATTAGGCTGCCGTCTTTGCGCTTGATTTTCCCCCAATATTCAACGGAGAATTTAAGCACGTTTTCATCGGCGATCGCATTGGTGATCACATACCTATGCAAGCATTCGGTAAATAAGGTGGCTGTGCATAGTTTTACACCATCTTTAATATAGACATTCTTCTCAGCGAAGATGGGTGTACCAGTGAAGCCGAACATTTGGGCATTAGGAAAAAATTTGACAATATTTTTGTGGGTTTCACCAAATTGGGAGCGATGGCATTCATCGAAAATGAAGACAATCCGCTTATCTCGTAGGTTTCCCATAAGGGACTCATGGCGAGGGTTACGGATAGCGTTATTCAGTTTTTGGATGGTGGTAACAATCAGAGTGCTGTCGCCTGTCATCTGGTTGACGAGTTCCTTGGTGTTGTCGGTGGTATCTACGCAATCGGGGCTGAAGTGGTTGAATTCTTTGCTAGTTTGGTAGTCGAGGTCGGCGCGATCGACTACAAATAGAACTTTATAGACTTTGGGGAGTGCGGTGAGGATTTGGGCTGCTTTGAAGCTGGTGAGGGTTTTGCCTGAGCCTGTGGTGTGCCAGATATAGCCGTTTTTGTCGGTGTTTTTGACGCGCTCTATGATCGCTTCGACTGCGTAATATTGGTAGGGACGAAGCACCATTAGCACTTTGTCGGATTGGTGCAGGACGATGTATTTGCAGATCATTTTGGAGAGGTGGCATTTCTCCAGAAAGGCGGTGGCGAAGTCATCAAGTTGGGTGATGAGGTTGTTTTCTACATCTGCCCAGTAGAAGGTTTGTTTGTATTCCTGTTTGCGGTTGTTGGCGTAGTAGCGAGTATTTACGCCGTTGGAGATGACAAATATCTGCACATATTGAAATAGTCCAAAGTCTGCACCGTAGGAGTGGCGTTGGTAGCGGTTGATTTGGTTGAAGGCTTCTTTGAGTTCGAGTCCTCGGCGTTTGAGTTCGATTTGGACTAGGGGAAGCCCGTTAATTAATAAGGTTACGTCGTAGCGGTTTTTGTATTTGCCTTGTTGGGCGACTTGGTTGGTGACTTGGTATTGGTTTTGACACCAGTGTTCGGTGTTTAAAAATTCTAAATAAGTGGGTGTGCCATCATCGCGGATCAGTTCCATTTTATCGCGGAGGCGTTCGGCGAGATCGAAGACGTTACCTTTGTCGAGGTGGTTAAGGACTCGCTTAAATTCTTCGGGACTGAGTTGGGTTTTATTATGTTTTTCGAGTTGGGTTTTGAGGTTATTTCGCAAATCTTCGGCATTGCGGATGGTGACGGGTTCATAACCGAGTCCCGTCAGGCGATCAATCAAATTTTTTTCTAGTTCTTGTTCTGATTGGCTCATTGTTTAGGTAATGGGGTTTAGGATAATTTAGTTGATTCAGTTTCTGGGATGAGATCGAGGTTGCGATAGATTTGCTCAATGGGAAAGCTTAAATTGATGCTTTTGAGTTCGATGGTGTCGCCTTCTTGGTAGTTGATAATTAACCAGTCTCCTGCTTCGTTTTTGTGATACAAATCCATTTCAATGCTAGTAGAACTCACTAATAAATAATCTTGTAAGTTTGGGTTTTTGCGGTACAGTCTAAATTTGCCACTGCGATCGTATGTCTCAGTGCTAGGAGATAGAACTTCAACGATGAGGCAGGGATAAGTGATGTATTGGGTAGTAGCTTTATCGCGGTCGTCACAAGTGACGCTGATGTCGGGATAGATATAGTTGCTAGTTCCGGCGACGTTGACTCGGAGATCGGAGTTTCCGGTTTCGCAGCTACCGTTTTCGAGGTGATTGGCAAATAGGGTGGTGAGTCTGACAGCGATGCGACTATGGTTTTTGCTGCCGCCACCCATGGCGTAAACTTCACCGTCGATCAGTTCATGTTTTTCTGGCTGCTGTTCTTCCCAAGCAAAGTATTCTTCTGGGGTGAATGTGGGATTATCTTTTGCGGCGATCATGGTTTGTTCCCTTTTACAGGTTGCAGTTGCTTGGAGTCAGGTTGGCGCTGGGTTCGTTGATTCAATTTTAACAATCTCCCCAAACAGTTTTTACAGTAAGCCTTGATTGAATGCGGAGATAGTTTGCCCTCATGCTCAGCTTTTCTCCCTGGAGGGAAGGAATCTTAACGCATCAATGAGCCGCTTCGTTCATGCCACGCCATGGGCATAATCTAGCTAGCAGACACCCTGATTTGGATGTGCTAGAAAATAGATGAGGTTAGAATGCTCTGTTACAAGTCTTGCTGTGCAGGCGTATCCAGAAGATCGCAAAATTCTCCCTCAATATCTTGAACGTAGTTGAGTATCAATGCGACAGATTCAACTGACCCGGAAAGCTGTCAAAAATTTACAGACACTTCAGTCAACAGGAGCCAGCAAGGTTCCTGAAAGGTTGTTTACACAATTAGCTAAGACCGATCAAGGGGAGAAATTCCTCCATACAATACATCTGAGTGGTTATCCTCATTTCTGGCGATCGCGCTTAGATTTGGGAGGTGGCAGTTCTCTCAGGTTGATTTGGACCGAAAATCTTGAGGATGATTCAATTCGTTTTTTGTACGCTGACCAGCGCGATGACGAAACCTATGAACTTGATCTGAATGCATTACCTCTAGAGCCTGCCTATTGTTGGCATAGCGAAACTGGCGTTGAATGGGCTCTCTTTTTGAATGGTGCATATAACGGCAGTCCGGTACTCACACCCCAGCAGCGAACTGTAAGCGCTCAAGTGGGGCAGCACTATGCGTATGATGAAGTAGAGAAGCGTATCGGCTTTTTTGCTCGGATTACGCAAAGCCCTCCGGGCACAGGAAAAACCATTACCGCAGCGCTACGGGCCTGCGAGTTGTATGAAGAGGGTTGGAATGTTTTCTTTCTCCTGCCCCACTATTTATTAGAAGATGTCAAGGAATTCCATTGCATTCGGTCTATTCCTTCAGATTTGTCAAAGGGCTTTTTCTACGGAACGTTCCAAGATTGGATCATTCAGTTATGTCCTGACATTGCCAATTCCGTAATGCCTCCTGAGGATGAGCTTCAGATTCTGAAAGAACTCGCTATTCGTACAGGAATAACGAAATCCAAGTCTGGAGAAATTGAGCGAAGAGATCTCCTCTTGTTCCAATCGTTTGTCCTAGGCTCTGGTCCGGGCCACGCTAAAAATGTGGTTTATAAGGAAAACGAGCAGCGAATCGAAATTCTTGAGAAGAATCGGGATAGGGAGAAACCTCACAGTTCCCCCCTCCCACGCCACCTGGCATACGGGTCCGTACCAAGGCGGCTCAATAGAGTTGAATGCCGGATCAACCGCTAAGTTTTGGAAGTCC
>JBJTVM010000546.1:0-3686 GCA_046081205.1 Pseudanabaena sp.
CATACCGCCGACATTCGTAGCATCAGCATTAGTCCCAGTGGTGAGTTCATCGCTTCGGGTAGTGGAGATAACATTCTTAAGTTGTGGCGAATTGAGAATATCAATGACAAAAAAGCGATCGCCGAAGCCTTTTCGATTTCAGCCCATTCCAGTGCTATTCGCAGTGTTTGCTTTAGCCCTGAAGAAACTATGTTAGCTACAGGTAGCGCTGATAAAAACATTAAAATCTGGGATCTGCATGGCAAAGAATTACAAATCTTTAAGGGGCATACCGATCCGATCCGTTCCGTCAGTTTTAGTCCTGATGGTAAAACCCTCCTCTCAGCTAGTCTTGATTGCACGGTGCGGCAATGGCAGATTGAACATAGGATGCAGCAACCATTATTTGGACATAGCGCAGCCGTGAGGACTGTTGCCTTTAGTCCCGATAATTCACGACTTGCCTCAGGTAGTCTTGATGATCAGATTAAAATTTGGGATGTGCATGGTAATGGGCTCCAAACTATTGTTGGAGATAATGACATTCTCAGCCTCTGTTTTAGCCCCGATGGAAATAGTCTCCTAGTTGGTAGCGGTGACAGTGCTATTTCTCTATGGTCTGTGAGTGGAAATAGTCATCAACTTTTACAAACCTTCACAGGACATAGTACTGCTGTCTGGACAGTAGACTATAGTTCCGATGGTCAAAAAATCGTCTCTGGAAGTAGCGATAAGTCTATTAAATTATGGAGTATTGATGGTACTGAACTAGCCACCCTCAAAGGTCATAAGTCTACGGTGTGGACGGTGCGCTTTAGTCCCGATGGTCAAAAAATTATCTCTGGCAGTGGTGACGATACGATCAAGCTATGGAGCATTGATGGTACTGAACTAAAAACACTAAATGGTCATCGTGGTGCTGTTTGGAGTGTTTGCTTTAGTCCTGACGGACAATATATTCTATCTGGTAGTGGCGATAGTACGCTCAAGCTCTGGAACCTTGAAGGCGCTTTATTGCGAACTTTTAGAGGTCATGATGCGGGGATCTGGACGGTAAGTTTTAGTCCAGATGGAAGGAGTATTATTTCGGGAAGTAGTGATAATACAATTAAGCTTTGGAGTATTGATGGGAAGGAGTTACAAACCCTCTCATGTCCAGATAGCACTCCGATCAGTCTCTGTTTCCGACCCGATGGTCGTGGCTTTGCTTCTGGGCATGGCAGTAACATCATTGAGCTATGGAATCTCAATTTATCTGACCTAATTAATCAAGGTAATGAATGGCTAGACAACTATAGCGATCGCTGATTTTTTTGCGCCTGTAAACCATTTACAGGGCTTTTCTGGCGAGAAAATAAGCGATCGCTATATACTCTATATCAAGTGACACGATGCGAGGTTTTTGATGGAGTGGTTAGCAGGTTGGTTGTTGGCTGAAGGCGCTAGCTTTGTCTTTACTGAAATCATCGGCACTTTGGCAAAAGGAGCGATCGAAGATTATGTCAAAGATTGTTTTAAAGGCATCATTAAATCTGGTACGGACAAGTTTCAGAAGGATGCATTACAAAAAGCAGTAGGTCAAGCGATCGTCGAATTTCTAACATTGATTCGTAATGAGTTGGAATTTGCGGATCTCGATCAAGCACAACAAAAAACCTACGAGCAGCCCTTAAAAAAATTCATTCATCACAAAGATGTTAAGGCAGCTTTAGGGGCTGTATTTGCGCCTAGTGCCAAGGCTCCTGATGCAAAAATACTAGAGAAAACTTGGCAATATTTGAAACTAAAACCATTGCCTGATGAATTTGATTGGCGCAGGATTGCGAAGCCCTACAAGAATAAAGTCGATCAAATTGTGCGCGATTCTTTAGAAATGAAGGATTTGCTAATTGCCAGAAACTCAGTAATGGAAGTAAATGATATTGAAGTCGCGCCTGATTTTGATTTGGAAAAGTATGCAGAAAGCCTACAAGAGTTTTATGGCTACCTGCGGCTCGATTCTATGAATGTGAGAGGGTATGAATATAAAATGCAGTTGTGGAGTATGTTCATACCGCAAACATTGCGCGAGTCCCGCCCTGCTTTAGAGCTTCCCAAAGAATTGTTTAAACAATTGCAAGAGTCAGGTCAGATTGATCGCGATGCTTGTATTGAAGATATCGATCACCTCAAAGATTCCTATTTCAGCAGTGCAACGCGATCGGTCTTAGAATACATCGAAGATCGTAAATGTATTCAGGCTGTAATCGTTGGAGATCCTGGGGCAGGGAAATCAACATTAGTTCAGTATATCGCTCTTGATTGGATTGAGCATCGCCATGAATTAGATCGTAAATGTCTAATCCCAATTGTGATCGAATTGAGAAAATATGTCCAAGACGCTAATAAACCCAAAAACTTTTTGGAATATATGCATGGTGGGGCAAATACAAAGGGTGTGACCAAAATTTGATGTAGCAATTAGAGAGAGAAACCATAACGATTGATTTTAGACCAGAATTGCTGCCAACGCCCCTTGGTATAAGACAAAGTTCTAAGGCTCAAAACTATAGAAGCCCCCCAATCTTTCCATTTCATGCCAGAACCGCCTAGTCGAGCCTTGATAATAACTTTGCAAGCCGATTCGGTGATCCCCGAACCGATGGGTAGATTGGAGGAGATGGCTTCAACATAGAGCATTTGGTGATGATGATTGCGAAAATAAGTAATAGCATCTTGAAGCCCTTGAAGAATAGATTGAGAAACACGCTTGGGTTGAATAGTTTGCATTTCTGCGAGTATCCTTGATGCTGCCCCAACTTCATGTTTAAGGCTGTGACAACGAGTATCCATCCAAGCTTTTTGAGCCTGTTCATCGCGTGGATAAATCGCCTTAGCTGCTTTGTCTAAGTACTGGGTAGCATGATAAAAGTCCAATGTTTGGGTGTCGGTTACAGTATTCAGAAAAGCCCAGTTTTCGGGAGCTCCATCGGCTAAACCTTGATAATGCGCGTTGGGATACAATTGTTTGACAGTCTCAATTTCCCGTTGCAGTCGTCCTAAAAAGGTCTCTCGTCCATATTCTGGAGCCGCAGCGATGTGTTTGTTGTGTGTTGCCTCTCCCCTTCTTGGTCGTATAAGCTAATCGTACCTACCATTGCTTGGCGATATCCTTCATCACATAACAACATACAAGTCCCATCTAATCCGATGCTCACCGTCGGAATTGCTATGTCTAGTTTTGGGGTGCGATAAGTCCAGTCTTCTTCTTTGCTAAGGGCTATGCTGCCTACTGCCTCGACGAGGGTTAGCACGAATGAACGATGTACATCTCTTCCATGATTCTCTCGTAAGTCTTCGACTACTCTCACACTACTCATTTCTGCATACTTATGGCTGATCTGCTTGGCTAATCTTGGCGTTGAGGTAATGATGATCCTTGCATCTACTTCTAGCGGACAGTATGTTGCTCCTCCTCTACTCCCTTGATAAACGTGGCGCTTTATGGCGATGCTGCCATAGGGCGTTTGATACGTTTTCCCCTGTTTTCCCTTACTCGTCATTATTCTCCCTTCTACTTCGATGGGCATTCCATCTGTATCTAACTGTTTTAATGCTTCGCCACTCGCGATTGTCCCTGCTTCATTTAACGCTGTCTGGATGTTTGCTTCTGTTTCTAAGAAAGATTTGCTGTATGGTATCTTAATTTGCAGGGTTACAAATTTCTC
>JBJTVM010000547.1:0-26152 GCA_046081205.1 Pseudanabaena sp.
AGTTGTTTGACTCACATGAGCTAGAGTCGTTAATTTTAGCCATGAAAGTGGCTCAAAACCTAAGATCACTAATTGACGATGAAGCTACTCCTGAGAGTTATCCTACCTTTACCCCTAGCTATGTTTTACATACAATCTTAAACAATATTAACGAGCGAAATTGTCTTAAAGCCCATAAGCAAGGGGTTAATGTTGTTAAATTTAGCCCAGATGGCAATCTAATAGCAACAGGAGGAGGGGATGGAACTATAGTCCTATGGGATCTTTCGGGTCAAAAAATTGTTAAATGGAATTGCTATAAAACACAAGTCAATGACTTGTGTTTTAGTCCAGATGGTAAGAGTATAGCTTCAACAGGATTTTTGAATGGAGGCGTTTATTTATGGGATCTCAATGGGAAACAAATTGCTACATTTAGGGGTCACCAAGGCTCGGTTTGGAATGTGACATTTAGTGCAGATAGTCAACAAATTGTCACAGTAGGAGAAGATTCCACTGTAAGGTTTTGGGATAGATCTGGTCAACAATTAGAGCAATGGAATACTAGTCATGGTAGAGGTAGAGGTATCAGCTTTAGCGTAGATGGAAGATATGTAGCAACAAATTCTGAGAAGGGATTAGTGTACCTGAAAAGCTTAATTCAGGGTCGACGATTTGATCGGTGGATAACTCATCAAGACTGGGTTAAAAATATAATATTTAGCCCTGATAGCCAGAAATTGTTAACTATCAATCAGGATCTTCAGTTAAGAGTGTGGGATTTACTTGGTAAGGAACTGGCGAAATTTGAATGCTATCCTCATATGATAACAAGTGCCTGTTTTAGTCTAGACAGTCAACAAATTGTTGCGGGTGACACATCAGGGAAAATTATAATTTGGGACATTTCTGGTCAAATTTTGTTTCATCTGAATGGGCATGAGAAAACAGTTAGGAGCTTATCTTTTAGTCCTAATAAACGATTACTAGTTTCTGGAGGCTCAGATAATACACTTCGCTTTTGGGATTTAGCAGACAAAGATTTAGCATTTAAAAGTGTAAGTTATGAGCATGATCTTGATGAATATTTGCCTGATCCAGATGAGACAGGTATATTCACCGATCAAAATTTAGATTTTCTTCTATCAAAAGGATACGAGTGGCTAGATGACTATCTTGGTATTAATCCAGAACAGTTACAATCAGATATTAGCGTTAATCAAATTACCTTCTCCTCAAATATAGACCAATCCTTAGGAGTAACCTGTCCTTATTCCGAAAAAATGTCTGCTTGGCTTGCATCTAGTAAACTTGATAATTCATTTTTACTCTATGGAGAAGAATTACAATCATCTCTAGAGTGGGCAAAAGACAAATCCCTAAGTGGTAATGACTTTCAGTTCCTTACAAATAGTTTAAAAAACAATAAATCTATTACAGCTATAAATGTTCAGCATCAAGCTAACAATTATCTAGATATTGAAGAGCATGATTATCATCTTGCCAATTTAGATAGACATGAAGGATCTTGCGATCTGGAATTTATTTCAAATAGTGGTGTTGACTATTCAACACTAAGAACTTTGCTATCATCTAAAAATTGGTTAAGAGCAGATTATGAAACGAAATTTATTTTGCTCAAATTATCTGGGAATGAGGAAAGGGGGTGGTTAAGTGGATCCGATGTTACATCATTGCCTTGTGAGGATTTTCAAATCTTGGATTGGTTATGGTCTTACTATAGTGGAGGTCGGTTTGGCTTTAGCTCACAAACCTCTGTCTGGCATAGTATTGGAGGTAGCTCTAACAGGGCTGATACGAGTATTGAGACTTATTTTAAGTTTGGCTCTAAAATTGGATGGTACAAAAATAAAGAGTGGCTATCCTACTCTCAAATGGAATTCTCTTTAAATTCTCCTTTTGCCCATCTTCCATTACTATGGAGAAAAAAATTTGAAGGCTATGATGGAGACTGGTGTGGAGGAAGTGCTTCTATTGCTTTGAAAATTGCAGAATGTAAATTACAGACTAAGCAAAATTCTGAAGTAACAGTTGCAGCAGTACCTAAGGCAAGAATTTCTTACTCTGACAATATTGACGATGTTTTTAGTAGTTACGAAGATGCGATCGCGTCATATGAAAAAGATTTAGAAATTCAATCAGAGCATTCAAGCACTTTGTATAACAAAGCCCGTGCCTATGCTTTGCAAGGAAAAATTGAACCTGCCTTAACAAATCTTGAAAAAGCTATTGAGTTGAATCAAGAAAAGTATTGTGATTTGGCAAAGAATGACAAAGACTTTGATCTGGTTCGAGATAATCTAAGATTTCAGGAATTAACTAATAGTTCTGAAATTTCTAATTCAGGATTTCCTAATTTGCCACTTGCTCTTGATCGCGATTTGAATTCTCTGCCTGATAATGTCTATAAGCTACTGAAAGATTTCCTAGTAGCCGAAAAATGGCAAGAGGCAAACAGCGAAACAAACCTTCTTATTTTGAAATTAGCTAATTGTGAAAAATCAGGTTTTCTTAGGGTAGACGATATAAAAAAAATTGGTTTAAGAGATCTCCAAATTATTGATAGCCTTTGGCTAGAGAATAGTAAAGGACGTTTTGGATTTAGTACACAACAAAGGATTTGGGATAGTTGTAATGCATCTCAAGACATTGCTAACGGCGGCTACGCTTTTGGTCATCAAGTTGGTTGGTGTGCTAATTATTCTTGGTTTTGGCAAGATCTAAATTATTCTTTAAATGCTCCTGAAGGACATTTGCCAATTTTATCAATCAATAAATCGATATCAAAGCGATTCTTTCTCAAAAACTTCTTTTCTTATTTTGGTAATTATCCAAAACCTTACTTGGTCAATATTGTTTCAGCAAATGTAGAAGATAGGTTTATTGGCGAGTTCCCAGTTAAGAATAGGTTGGTGAGAGTCTATCAAGGTGATATCACTAACCTTGAGGTCGATGTTATTGTAAGTTCGGATATTAACAATCTATCAATGCTTGGTGGAATAGCTAGAAGAATTCGCAAGGTGGGAGGGGAAGAAATTCTACGAGAAGCTAGAAATTTTGCTCCTTTACTGTCAGGGCAAATAGCTGTCACTTGTGCAGGTAGTTTACGGGCAAAAAAGGTATTTCATGCATCAATTACAAACAAAGCCTCTTTTGAACAAGTAATTTACACATGTATAAATAGAGCAAATCAAAATTTCTTCTCAAGTATTGCTTTACCTTTATTAGCGACTGGTGGGGGAGGTTTTCCGTTGGATATAGCATGGCAGATAACATTAAAACAAGTAGTCAAATGTCTATCTCAACAATCTCAAACTCTTGAAGAAGTTGTTTTAGTAATATATGAGAAAAAAGTTGTCCAGTCCCTCAATGTCATAGAAATATTGGAAAAGTTAAATCGGGAAGGATGGACATCTCTTTTGGCTTAATTTTTCCTATTATTACGAGTTTTGGTGATGATATTAATAATTTAGGAGATTATGTATGGTTTGCGAATAACAGCGGAGATACAAAAATCGATGCTCAAGATATTCGGGAAAAATGAGCAGAGAAAGTATTGGGAATTTCTCTACAACAATAAATGTAGCAGTCATTCAGTTGATTTTTGGCTAGCTGTAGCTAAAATAGCGCACATAAAAACCAGTGATTGATATAAAATATATTGAGCATACTGCGGTTTACAAATAGGCGATCGCGATTATGTCTGCACAGTTCCAAATCCACAAAGACACCATTGACCAAGTAAGTCAAAGGGCAGACATCGTAGATATCGTCTCCGAGCGCGTTGTGCTACGCAAAAGTGGGGCAAATTTTCGGGGAGCTTGTCCTTTTCACAATGGTACAAATGCTACAGCGTTGACGGTTAACCCATCACGGCAGATGTATCACTGTTTTAGCTGTGGGGCATCAGGTGGTGCAGTCAAGTTTTTGATGGAGATCGATAAGCGATCGTTCTCTGACGTAGTTTTGGATTTAGCAAAACGCTATAGCGTTCCTATTCAAACTGTCGAACCCGAAAGAGCAAAAGAAATTCAGCGTCAAATCTCCCATCGCGATCGCCTCTATGAAGTGATGGCTTTGACCACGAGTTTTTATCAACATGCACTCTATGCCACACAGGGAAGGCAGGCTCTTGCCTATTTGAGCGAAAAGAGACAAATGAGCAAAGAGACAATCCAGAAATTTCAACTGGGTTATGCGCCTGCGGGTTGGGAAACCTTAATGGGATATCTGGTGCAGCAAAAGCAGATTCCTGTCAGTTTAGTAGAAGAAGCAGGTTTAATTGTGCCGCGCAAAACGGGGAACGGATTTTACGATCGCTTTCGCGATCGCTTAATGATTCCCATTCATGATACTCGTGGGCGTGTGATTGCTTTTGGAGGGCGATCGCTGGGTGATGAAGAACCAAAATATTTGAACTCACCTGAAACGGAACTATTTAGCAAAGGCACGGTTCTATTTGCAATGGATAAGGCGCGAGATGCCATATCTAAGTCTGATCAGGCGATAGTGGTGGAGGGCTATTTTGACGCGATCGCTTTACATCAAGCAGGAATCGAACAGGCGATCGCGACGATGGGTGTAGCACTCAATGCTGAGCAAATGAAGCAGTTATTGCGCTATAGCGAATCCAAGAATGTAATTTTAAATTTTGATGCGGATAAAGCAGGAATTACGGCGGCAGAAAAGGCGATCGCTGGTTTTAAGGAATTAGTTTTTAATGGCACAGTACAATTGCGGGTGTTGACGATGCCCAATGGCAAGGATGCCGATGAGTATCTCAAACAGCATAGTGCTGAAAATTATCGAGACTTGCTCAAAAACGCACCATTATTTCTTGATTGGCAGATCGATCAAATCCTCACAGGTCAAGATCTTAACCAAGCTGATCGCTTTCAAAAAAGTAGTCAGGCGATCGCTCAATTACTCAATAATCTACCCGTTGATTCCTTCTTTCGTACCCATTACATTCATACTTCGGCTCAAAAGCTAGCTCAAGGTAATTCCTATTTAGCTCTGCGACTAGAGCAAGATCTCCGTCGTCAGTTACGCAACACGCGCTGGAATAGCAATAAACCTGCTCCTTCTCTAACCACTACCACCAACGCATTACATATTGCTGAAACTCAACTCTTGCAAATATATCTGCATTTCCCGCAACACCGTGCTTATCTATATCAGGAGATTGCTGAAGAAGAGAATATTGAATTTACACAATCTAATCACCGCTATCTTTGGCAAACGATTCTCAATCTGCTTCAAGAAAACAAAACTTCTCTCGCTGCGGAAGAACCTTACTCTGATCATTTAGTTCAGCAACTACAGATTCTCTGTGCTGAGCAAGAGGAAGCTGCAAAGCAATTGCAACATCTGCTTTGGCTCGATGAAAATTCGCGTATTGGTTTATTGCGTCCCCAAATTGTTGTCAGAACTGCGATCGCGAAGATTCAATACATCATGTGCGAGAAACATGAAAAGGATTGGTTAAGCAAATATCAAGGTATTGATGTGATTGCTAATCCCACTTTTGGATATGAATGTCAAGCTAAGATTAAGGAAGCAAGGCAACGTAAAGCCGAAATCCGTAAACAGATTGAGGTAAATTATCTTGATCTCTCTGGTACTAGTACAAATGAGAAGAACATTATCGAGTTTTAAAATGCTATAAGTTATAACAATCCCATTGGTTTAATCTGTGGACTTAAATCTAATGACTCAAGCGATCGCTAATCTGGCATCCTCTAGCTCTCAAGCTTTGACAGATCAGGAGTTTATGTCATTGCCTGAAAATGGCAACCTTTACGAATATGTGGATGGAGAGTTAATTGTTGTGGCGAATTCAGGTGTAGAGCATGGCTACCTAGCCCTGACGCTCGGATATTTCTTGACAGGCTTTGTGCGTACCCATAAACTTGGCGTGACTTGTGACTCTAGCACCGCTTTTAAGATGAAAACTGGCAACAAGCGATCGCCTGATCTTGCCTTTATTGCTAAAGAACGTTTGCAAGGATTAAAGCGATTACCGAAAGGATTTTTTGAAGGTGCTCCTGACTTAGCTGTAGAAATCATTTCACCAAATAATACTTTTGAGGAAATCCATAACAAATTAGTGGAGTATTTTGAGAATGGAACTCGCTTAGTATGGGTGATCTTGCCCGATGAAGAATTTGTGTTGGTTTACCATAAACCCAAACCATCAAAGCTTTTGCAGTTAGAGGACAACCTTGACGGAGAAGACGTTATACCAAATTTTAGCCTTCCTTTGTCAGAGTTATTTCAAGAATTATCTTTTTAATCAAGTCAAAGTATCAGGATCGACCCCAAGTTCACGTAACTTCGCTGCTAATATTATTGATTAAATCTAAGCAGCCAACCGATCGCACCTCCTGCAAGTATTAACCAAGCTGAATTAACTTTAGGAAATTTAAGGAGAATTGTCAGGCTAGCGATCGCTACGGCTATTGTCCAAATATCAATCAAAGTTCCACGCCCTAACTCCCAAGCTACAGCCGCCATCAAACCAATGGAAGCCGCATTTACTCCATCCAGAAAACCTGCTGTCCAAGGCGACTTTCGCAATTTTGAGGCAAAGGGATTAACTGCTGGAACTAAAATGAAAGCTGGTAAAAAAATGCCAATCGTAGCAGCGATCGCACCTAAATTCCCTGCCAACAAATAACCGATAAATGTTGCTGTAGTTAATACAGGGCCTGGGGTAAACTGCCCAATCGCTACTGCATCTAACAACTGTTGCGAAGTCAACCAATGGTTGCGATCGACAAATTCCTGCTGGACAAAGGCTAATAGTACATAGCCGCTGCCATAGAGTACTGATCCAATTTTTAGAAAGCTTAGAAATACAGCAGTCCAAGGTTTAGGCGTGATTTCGGTAGCAGCAGCGCTTAAAGGTAAAGGGAAAAAGGAAAAAGGAAAAAGAACGATAGAGAGGGACTTAGAGTTTTTAAGGAAGTTGAGGTTGTGAACTAGGGATACGGCAATACCTGCGCCGATTATCAGGGCAATTTCATTAACTCTGAGAAAATATAAAGCCAATACCAAAATTCCTGCGCTCCAAGTCGCAGCATTCTTTAGCCCTGATTTTCCTAACTTCCATAATGCTTGGGTAACAATCGCGATAATTACGGGCTTAACTCCATATAGCAACCATCCAACCGTAGGAATAGTTTGATACTGGACGTAGACAATTGCTAATCCCCATACCAATAACATTGCAGGAATAATAAAACTTGCTCCTGCGACGATCGCCCCTGCCCGCCCCCTTTGCTCCAGTCCTACATGAATTACTAACTCCGTTGAATTAGGCCCTGGAATCAGATTAGTAATTCCCAGTAAATCTAACAATTTCTCACGACTTAGCCACCGATGACGTTGTACTACTTCTAATTCTATTTGAGCAACATGCGCTGCTGGCCCCCCAAAGGCGATCGCGCCAAGCTTGGCAAAAACTATTGCTAATTCCCATAATTGTGGCTTCTTCGACAACTGAGTTTCTTGATCATCTAACAAAGATTCATTTTCTGGATCTTCTTTTGTATATTCAGACATATTTTTTTAAAATTAGGTGAGACATACTTGATTAGATCAATTAGTAATTGAGTCTTTTTTAGCTTAAAAAAATCGTTTAATTGATTATTCTGATTAGCATACATAAAGCCTTATACTTTTGGCAGGTATCCCAGAATACAAAAAAGCTTTTGCCTAGCTCACGGATATGGTAGATTCGCTCAAAATACAGCAAACACAACAGTTACAGCCTTCAGAAGATCCTAATCTGGAGTTACGTGGTCAGTCAGAACCGATGTTTTATTACTTCGCTTACGGTTCCTGTATGTGTCCTGTGGATTTGAAGCGATCGCTTGGTGAGACAGCCCATCATTATGTTGTCGGTGTAGCGCGTTTAAGCGGCTACAAGTTTGGTTTTTATTATCGATCGCCCCATCGTGATTGTGGCTGCTTGGATATTGTCAAAGATCCTAATTCTTATGTAGAAGGTGTTTTGTATTGCTTACCGATGCGTCTAAGCGATCAGCTTGATTTGCGTGAGGATGTATCGATGGGTGGCTACCAACACGAACTGATCGCCGTTAGCGTTGGTCAAACCGTTTACACAAATGTGAGAACTTACAGCGTCGTTAATAAGCTATCTCGTGAACTCGCTCCTAATGACTGGTATTCCAATGTGGTACTACGCGGTGCTTCTACCTGTGGATTAACAGAAAAATATTTTTGGCAATTGTTTTATCACATTTACCGATTGCAGTCACATAGCAATAAAAGCTTTGCTTAGCCCAAATAAATAAAAGCGCCGCTTTGCGGCGCTTTTATTTAACGTGAATTCAAAAAAAGGAGATGGTGCTTAGCACCATCTCCTTTTTTATTTGTTGATTATTTCTTGCCGCCGCCTTGATTTTTGAGGCGGTAGGTAATACGTCCTTTAGTAAGGTCATAGGGCGTTAGCTCCACCTTAACGCGATCGCCTGGCAAAATTTTGATATAGTTTCGACGAATCTTACCAGAAATGTGAGCAAGTACATTAAAGCCATTATCGAGTGCAACCCGAAACATAGCGTTAGGAAGAGACTCAGTTACCGTCCCTTCCATTTCAATAGAATCTTCTTTTGACAAACAAACTCTCCCAAATTTAGTATTTAGTTCTTTCTTTATTATGTTGTGAGTGTAAAACGTTTGCAAGGATAGATATTTGATGAAGCATAAGGCGATCAAATATCACCCTATCTATGCAAAGAATTTTTTGATTGCCTCAGTTACTTCTGGCATCGACGGTGTGCCATCAATTTGAGTAAGATGCTTTGCATAAAACTCTAGCAAAGGTCTAGTTTTGGCATTGTACTCTTCCAGTCGATTTTTGATGACCTCTTCAGTATCATCTGCACGTCCTTGGTCGATCGCCCTTGCTAGTAGGCGATCGACTAAAAACTGATCTGGTACATCTAGATTTACAACCGCATCATAGGGCTGGTTAATCTCTGCGAGTAGAGCATCTAGAGCCTCAGCTTGGGCAACTGTGCGCGGAAAGCCATCAAGAATCCAACCAACTTGAGTATCAGGCTGTCTCAATCGTGACTCAATCACCTCAACTACAACTTCATCAGGTACAAGCCGCCCAGAATCACTAAAAGACTTAACTTTCAGTCCTAACTCCGTACCTTGCTTAATTTCAGCACGAAAAATATCACCAGGGGCAATTTTCGGCACTTGCCAAGCTTCAGCCAAAATTTCGCCCTGTGTACCTTTACCCGCTCCAGGCGGGCCCATCAGAATTACTCTAGGCATTACTGTTTCACCATGCCTTCATAACGTTGAGAAATCACATAGGTTTGGATTTGCTTCGAGGTTTCGATCGCCACACCAACCAAGATTAGTAAAGAAGTTGCGCCGATGCCACTAAAGGTCGATACACCAGTAGCTTGTTCCAACGCGCTAGGAATAATCGCAATACCGCACAGGAAAATTGAACCAAGCAAAGTCAGTCGATTCAAAATACGGCTGATATAATCCGATGTTGCCGTCCCTGGCCGCACGGTAGGAATACTGCTACCCATCTTCTTGAGGTTCTGTGATAGTTCCACAGGATTAAGAACTAAGGTCGCGTAAAAGAAGCTAAATCCTAGAATTAGTAACATATACACGGGAATGTGACCAGGACCACTAGGAGAAATCCAAGTCGCGATCGCCACAAACACCTCATTGTTAATGCTTTGGCTGAGGTAGGCAGGCAAAATCATCACCGATGAAGCAAAAATAATTGGCATCACACCACCTTGGTTGAGACGCAATGGCAAGTACGAAGCCTGCTCACGATAGAGTTTGCGTCCCACTTGTCGGCGTGCGGAAATAATCGGAATCCGCCTTGTTCCCTCCTGCACAAACACAATGCCAACGATCATCACCAAGAAGATAAACAGCAGCAAGATTACGCCACCAACGCGTGAACTATCTCTCTGAGCAAGGGCGATCGTATCTCCAAGAGAAGATGGCAAATTAGCCACAATACTAATAAAAATCAGCAAAGAAGCCCCATTACCAACACCTTTCTCGGTAATCAGTTCACCAGCCCACATCACAAACATTGAACCAGCCGCCAAAGCTACTGTCGTTTGAAATATAAAGCTAGACATAATTACGCGACCGTCACCAACTGTGATCCAATTAGTTGTGGCTTCCGAGAGTACGCCAGAGTTTTGCACCCAAACCCCAAGCCCCCAACTTTGGATGACACCCCAAGCAAAGGCAACATAGCGAGTATATTGGGAAATTTTCCTGCGTCCAGCTTCACCTTCATTTTTTTGAAGATTCTCTAAACTTGGGAGCGCTGAAGTCATCAATTGCATGATGATCGAAGCATTGATAAAAGGCAGGATACCAAGGGCAAAAATGCCGAGCAGTGACAAGCCACCACCCGAAAAGATATCCAAGAAATTAACTACCGCATTATTTTTGACAATTTCTGTAAAGCGGAGACGATCAACCCCTGGTAATGGCAAATAGATGCCAAGTCTAACTAATATCAAAACGCCAACAGTAACTAACAAACGACCTCTTAGCCCTGCGGCTTGAGCCATTTGCATAAAAGTCTCTTGTGCTGTCGGGGTTTTTCCTTTACTGACAACCATAACTAAACTTACCTCAAAGCATCTGGTAGGTTAAGGACAGACTGCGTATGGCAGATCTGTTCCTAAAGATTATTTATTAAATATTGTAGTTGTATCAAGAATATGGCAACTCGCGATCGCCTTATCTCGGTATACAAAAAAGGCATAGCCTTATTTTGTATATCGAATTCACGTTAAAACAACAAAAGAGAATATGTGGCGAAACGCTTAGCGCTCCGCCACATATTCTCTTTATGACTAGGCAGCAACTTCTACAGTGCCGCCAGCAGCTTCGATTTTAGCCTTGGCAGATGCAGTAATCGAATGAGCGCGAACTGTAAGTGCTACACTCACATCACCTCTACCCAATACGCGCAATGCACCATCATTTTGAGTAATAATGCCTGCGTCCATTAAGGACTCAAGAGTTACTACAGTACCTTTAGATAATCCGCTTAATTGGTCGAGATTAACAATTGTGAAATGCTTAGGATTAACAATTGTGAAATGCTTAAGTTTGGGTACTCGTCTATAAAGGGGGATTTGACCACCTTCAAAGCCAGGTCTGGTGGGGCGACCTGAACGAGATTTTTGACCACGCATACCAAAACCACCGCTAGCACCTTGCCCTGCGGCAATACCACGTCCGACACGACGTTTGCGATGCTGTGAGCCTTCTTGAGGCTGAAGATCGTCAATTCTCATAGTTTTTCCTTTCTACTTTTGGCGATAACGGCACATAGCACCGCTATGGCATTAATTAAATAGCTGTTCGAGGGTAATACCACGCGCTCTGGCAACTTCGCCAAAGGTACGTAGGGTTGAAAGTGCATTAATTGCGGCTCGAGCATTATTTAGAGGGCTGCTAGATCCGAGTTGTTTTGCCAAAATATTTTTGACTCCAGCCAGTTCTAGTACAGTTCTGACAGCGCCACCAGCAATTACCCCAGTACCTGGAGATGCAGGACGAATCATCACCTTAGAGCCACCGCCAATTCCGTTGGTTGGATGAGGGATGGAATTGCTCTTGGTCAAAGGTACGTCGATCGCGTGCTTTCTGGCATCAGCAACACCTTTCTTGACAGCGTTGATAACATCGGCAGCTTTGCCAACGCCAACACCAACTTGTCCTTTCTCATTACCGACAACGACAATTGCTCGGAAGCTGAGTTTTTTACCACCTTTAACCACCTTGGTTACACGGCGGATTTGGACAACCCGTTCTTGCCATTCGGATTCTTTTTCAGTACGAGCACGATCGCTTTTTTTGCTTTCGCGCTTGCCTTTACGTTTTTCTTCGCGGGTGTCGCCACTGTCGCCACTGCCACTGTCGCGACCACCACCTGGTCTTGATTCTCTATTCTTAGCCATATTTGTTTCTATCTAATGATTAACTGCTGGATGATTTAGAAATCGAGACCTGCTTCGCGGGCAGCTTCAGCGAGAGCTTGGACTCTTCCATGGTAGAGGTTACCACCACGATCGAATACAACCTTGGTAATTCCCTGTGCGATCGCCCTTTCAGCAATCAATGCACCAACCTTAGCCGAAGCTTCAGAATTGGCAGTGGTGCTGAGACTAGTGCGGACATCGGATTCGAGGGTCGATGCAGCAACTAGAGTATGCTGTGCTACATCATCAATCACTTGCGCCACGATGTGATTGTTGGAGCGATAAATTGACAGGCGAGGACGTTCAGGTGTGCCTAGCATACCCTTGCGAATTCGCTTATGGCGGCTTATGGTTGCTTGTCTACGACTATTAGCACTCATGTTTTTTTATATATGAAGATTACAAAAATTAAGAAGATTAAATAAAGAAGCTAGAAACAGCTTAGCTTTACTTCTTACCAGTCTTACCAGCCTTACGTCTGACGAATTCACCGAGATAGCGGATTCCCTTACCTTTGTATACTTCAGGAGGACGTACAGCACGAATCTTGGCAGCTAAGTTACCAACGACTTCTTTGTCAATGCCTTCGACGACAATAAATGTACCTTGAGGCACTCTCTTGCCAGAAGCATCTTCAACTGCAAGGGAAACTCCTGTAGGAGGAACAATATCAACAGTGTGGCTATAGCCAACAGTCAGAACAATATTGCTGCCGCTCAAGTTAGCCCGATAACCAACACCTTGAATTTCTAGCTTACGTTGAAAGCCAGTGGATACACCTTCGACCATATTGGCGACGAGGGTGCGGAAAAGACCGTGTTGTTGCCTAGCAGGACGAGATTCGTTGGCACGATTGACAACTAACTTGCTTTCTTCTTGCAGAACTTCCACAGTCGGTGGCAACACGCGCTTGAGTTCACCTTTAGGTCCTTTGACGGTTACCTCTTGCCCAACGATCGAAACCGCAACTTTGGGAGGCAGAGGAATGGGACGTTTTCCAATACGAGACATGTCTGTTTTCCGTTGCTTGTAATGTTATGTGCTGAATTAACAGCCTGAATCATCAGAATCTAGATTGAACAATCATTAAACAATCTAAAAGATCCGAATTACCAGATATAGCAAAGGACTTCGCCGCCGACTCCCTGTTTACGGGCTTCGCGATCGGTCATGATCCCTTTAGAGGTGGAGATGATCGCAATGCCGATCCCACCCAATACACGAGGTAATTCTTTGGAGTTCGAGTAAACCCGTAAACCTGGTTTACTGACGCGCTTGAGGCGCTTGATAATCGATTGACGATTTTTGCCTTCATACTTGAGGGCAACGACCAAAGCGCGGTCGATACTTTCGCCTGTTTCTTCAAAATCTACGATAAAACCTTCTTGTTTCATCACTCGGGCAATGCTCAACGTCATTCTTGTAGCAGGAATGGAAGTTGTTTGATGCTTTGCAAGTGTTGCATTGCGAATGCGGGTAAGCATGTCCGAGATGGTGTCGTTGGTAGCCATCCTTATCTCCTAAATTCGATCTACTTATGATTCTCTAAAGGGCATTCCAACTGCTTTCAGGAGCGCACGTCCTTCTTCGTCCGTGTTGGCAGTGGTAATGATGGAAATATCAAGCCCCCGAATTTGCTCAATACTGTCGTAGCTGATTTCGGGGAAGATAAGTTGCTCGCGAACACCGAGTGTATAGTTACCACGTCCATCAAAGCTCTTAGGGCTGACACCGCGAAAGTCACGGATGCGAGGCAGTGAGAAGTTGATTAGACGATCCAAAAAGTTGTTCATCTTGTCACGACGCAGAGTGACCATCATGCCGACGGGCATTCCTTGGCGTAATTTAAAACCGGCGATCGCTTTTTTTGCTCTAGTTACCACGGGCTTTTGACCAGCGATCGTGGCAATTTCGGTTAAGGACGCTTCTAAGGATTTTGCATTTTGTGCAGCTTCTCCTAGACCACGGTTGATCACAACTTTCTCAAATTTAGGAACTTGATGGATGTTGGTGTACTTAAACTGTTCCATTAATTTAGGAACAGCTTGTTTGGCATAGACTTCGGCAAACGGTGTTAGCATTTTATCTTCCTCGATGATTTTTCCTGGGCTTGGTCAGGTTGTGTAAAATTATTTCTTTTCAGTCTTGACGGAATCAACGATTTCGCCAGTCTTTTTCAACATTCTTACTTTCTTGCCATCTTCCGTAAAGGTATAACAAGAACGACTAGCGGTCTTTTCCTTTTCAGAATACAACAATACTTTAGAACTGTGGATCGGGAACTCACGAGTGATGATCTGTCCAGACTCGCCATCAGCTTGAGGCTTGACATGCTTAGTCTTAACATTCACGCCTTCAACGACGATGGTGCTGTCTTGAGGGAAAACCTGTAGCACCTTCGCCACAGTACCCTTAGAGCTTCCCGAAATTACTTGAACAACATCATCTTTCTTAACGTGCATCTTAAAAGATTTGCGGTTGCCACGATAGGAAGGTTTTGACTTGAGTGACATTACAGTACCTCTGGCGCTAGGGAGATAATTTTGGTGAAGTTTTTATCCCGCAACTCACGCGCAACTGGACCAAATACGCGGGTTCCTTTGGGGTTGCCGTCTTGGTTAATGATTACAGCGGCATTATCGTCAAAGCGAATTCTCATACCGCTTTCACGGTTAATTGAAGCTTTAGTACGAACAATTACAGCGCGGACAACATCAGACTTTTTGACTGGCATATTGGGCGCAGCATCTTTAACAGTGGCAATGATGACATCTCCAACTGCACCGAACACACGGTTGCCACCTGCCAGTACACGGATACATAGGAGTTTCTTTGCACCACTATTATCCGCAACGTTTAAATAAGACTCTTG
This sequence comes from Pseudanabaena sp., assembly GCA_046081205.1. GTDB lineage: Bacteria > Cyanobacteriota > Cyanobacteriia > Pseudanabaenales > Pseudanabaenaceae > Pseudanabaena. The sequence continues at coordinate 14,899 of JBJTVM010000547.1, forward strand.
TTGAATCATGGCTTATGCTTCCGAGCTAGATGAGAGAATCTCTATAACTTCCCACCGCTTTGTACGGCTGAGGGGACGGGTCTCCCGAATTTTGACGCGATCGCCTTCACGGGTTTTGTCTTCTTCATCGTGGGCTTTAAACTTGGTCGTTTTGACCACGATTTTTCCATATTTGGGGTGAGAGGTACGATTTTCAACCGCAACAACCACCGTTTTTTGCATTTTGTCGCTGACGACAAAGCCAACTTTTTCTTTAACTGCCATTGCTAAAATTCCTATGTTTTGTAAATAGCTTTCTTAAGCTCTGGACTGACGTTCGCGTTCGACGGTCATCAGTTGAGACAAACGATGCTTAGCATGTTGGAACTGATGAGGCTTGACTGGTTGTCTGGTAGCCTGCTGGAAGCGCAGATCGAATAGCTCTTTCTTGACGGTCAAGATCTGAGCTTGCAACTCATCATCAGATAGTTCTCTGGTTTCTTGGACTTTTGGGAGTGCCATATCTTTACTCCTTCTCACGGATAACGAATCTGGTTTTGATCGGCATTTTAGCTGCGGCAAGACGAATAGCCTCTCTTGCAGTTTCTTCAGCTACACCAGCAACTTCAAACATGATGCGACCAGGTTTGACCACTGATACCCAAAATTCGGGAGCACCTTTACCAGAACCCATACGGGTTTCTGCAGGACGCATAGTTACTGGCTTGTCTGGGAAAACACGAATCCAAATCTTGCCACCGCGACGGATATAGCGGTTCATGGCACGACGGGCTGCTTCGATTTGACGAGAGGTAATCCAAGAAGGCTCTAGAGCCTGCATGGCATAATCACCAAAGTTGATTTCAGTTCCTCTGGTAGCAGGCCCCGCCATCCGACCGCGTTGCTGCTTACGAAATTTTGTACGTTTAGGACTTAACATGATTCAAACCTTAAGGGTGACAGAAATTTATCCTTCAGCGCTCGAACGATCCTCAAACTGAGGACGACGTTGCTGGCGACGACGGGGTTGAGCGGCTGGAGCAGGAGCTTCTTCGCCTTGAATGATTTCGCCTTTAAAGATCCAAACTTTGATGCCGATGACACCATAAATAGTTCTGGAAGTTTTATAGCTGTAGTCGATATCCGCACGTAATGTATGTAGAGGAACACGACCTTCACGAACCCATTCAGTTCTCGCAATTTCAGCACCGTTAAGACGACCACTGATTTGCACCTTGATGCCTTCAATGCCTGCACGTTGTGCTCTTTGAATAGCTTGACGAACAACACGGCGGAAGGACACACGGCGTTCGATTTGTTGTGCGATGTATTCAGCGATGAGAGGCGCTTCCGCATCAACCCTAGTTACTTCGGTGACGTTAATCCGAACTTGGCTAGTACCTGTCTTTTTCAGAGAGCCGTCTTGCTCAAGATACTTAACTAGTCCAACACGCAATTGCTCGATACCAGCGCCACCACGACCAACAACAACTCCAGGACGAGCTGTCCGAATTTCGAGATCTACTTGATCAGCTTTACGATCAATCAAGATCTCAGCGATGCCAGCATTACTCAAGGTTTTTTCAATAAACTTGCGGATCTTGCTATCTTCTTCAGCCAAAGTTCCGTAGCGATTGACATCGGCGTACCAACGAGAAAGGTGGGACTTGGTGATGCCGAGGCGTAAGCCTGTTGGGTGAATCTTCTGACCCATACCTATTCTTCCTCCGATGGTTTGACGGTGATCGTAATGTGGCACGTTGGCTTACGAATTTGGTAAGCACGACCTTGAGCGCGGGGACGGAAGCGCTTGAGGCTAGGTCCCATATCGGCAAAGGCTTGGTTAACTACTAGGGATGCAGGATCTAGTCCTGCGTTATGTTCAGCGTTAGCTACTGCCGAACGCAATACTTTGGTAATTGGTTCGCAAGAGCGATAGGGCATGAACTCAAGAATCATCAATGCTTCGCGGTAGCTACGACCACGGATTTGGTCGAGTACTCGGCGCACCTTGTGGGGAGACATCCGAATGTATTTGGCTACGGCAGGGATTTCGTTTTGGGCGAGGATCATTTTTAACTACCTGTCTACCTATCTCTTGGCTTTTTTATCGCTCTTGGCATGACCACGGAAGGTGCGGGTAGGTGCAAACTCACCGAGTTTATGTCCTACCATTTGCTCCGTAACATACACAGGAACGTGCTGTTTTCCGTTGTGACAAGCAATGGTATGCCCGATCATCTGAGGAAGAATGGTGGAAGCGCGTGACCAAGTTTTGACAACTTGCTTTTCACCTTTGGCGTTAAGCTTTTCAATTTTGGTCATTAGGTGATCAGCAACAAAAGGACCTTTTTTTAGCGATCGCGTCATAATTTGTACTCTCTAAATAAGTCTTTGCGCTTAGCGAATGCAAGACATTCGCCAAGCAAAAAAATTTAAGCGTTACGTCCGCCTTTACCGCGCTTCGAGGTCTTGCGGCGACGACGAACAATCAAAGCGTCACTGAGTTTCCCTTTCTTGCGAGTCTTGTAGCCCAAAGTTGGCTTACCCCAAGGAGTAACAGGTCCACTGCGACCAATAGGAGCGCAACCTTCACCACCACCATGGGGGTGATCAACTGGGTTCATGACCATACCACGGACTTTAGGACGACGGTTCAACCAACGGCTGCGACCTGCTTTACCAAGGCTGGTATTGCTGTGATCGAGGTTGCCAACCTGTCCAATGGTTGCAAAGCAATCTTTACGAATCAGACGAACTTCACTAGAAGGAAGTTTGAGAGTAACAAAATCACCTTCTTTTGCCGCAATTTGAGCACCAGCACCAGCTGATCGCACGATTTGTCCACCTTTACCAGGGACGAGTTCCACATTGTGAACAATCGTACCAAGAGGAATGTTTGCTAATGGCATCGCGTTACCGAGTTCAAAAGGCACGTTGCTTGTACCTGCTTGAACCTTGTTGCCAACTGCAATTCCCTTAGGAGCAAGGATATATCTCTTTTCGCCATCTTCGTATTGCAGTAGTGCAATACGAGAGGTGCGGTTGGGGTCATACTCGATCGCAATTACTTCAGCGACAATGTCACGTTTATTACGTTTGAAATCAATAATCCGATAGAGGCGCTTGTGACCACCGCCACGTCTGCGGCTGGTGATGACACCTCTGTTATTGCGTCCTCTTTTACGATGGACATGGCTAGTTAAAGACTTTTCAGGCTCTGACTTGGTGATTTCTGAGAAGTCTGAGACGACGGTTTGTCTGGTACTAGCGGTATAAGGTTTGTATGCACGAACGCCCATAGTTATCTGATGTTGTTAAAGGAACAGTTCTCTGGTTTTTTTAAGCTAGTGCTTATACATCTGGGAACAAATCGATTTTGCTACCTTCAGAAAGAGTGACGATTGCTCTTTTGATTTGAGCGCGTTTGCCTGCAAACCTGCCAATCCGACGCGCTGCTGCGGGTGGGTTGTGGGTATTTATTTTCTTGACTTTGACTGAGAAAAGGCTCTCGATCGCGGCTTTGATTTCTGGCTTGGTGGCATCGTGAAAAACATCAAAGGTATATTTGTTGTTTTCTAATTGTCGGGTTGCCTTTTCATTGATCAGAGGGCGACGAATGATGTCGGGCAAGCGACGGGGATCGAATTCGGTAGGGATCTTAGCCATGGTGTTTTTTTCTTCTACTTAGATTCCGTTATTCTGCATCTTCGACCGTAACGATCTCTGTTGCTAACTTTGCGTCGCCGCCATACACCTCATGAATTCTGGCGATCGCTGAGCGAGTTGCCACAATTTTTTCAGAGTTCAAAATGTCGAACATATTGAGCTGATCAGCCGAAAGCAATTGGAGATTTTGAATATTGCGTGCAGAGAGAACAATGTTTTCATCTTTGCGATCGGTGATAATCAGCGTCTTTTTGCCGACAGTCACACCCCAACGCTCAAGAGCTTGGCATAGCTCCTTAGTCTTGGGCTGAGTAAGGTTTACTGCAAAATCTTCAACGATAATCAAATCTGCGGAACGACCGATGAATGCAGTACGAAGGGCAAGACGGCGCTCCTTACGATTCATCTTGGTTTCGTAATCTCTAGGCTTGGGTCCAAAAATGGCACCACCACCACGGGTCAAAGGAGATCTGGTGGAACCTGCGCGGGCGCGACCTGTCCCCTTTTGTCTAAAAGGCTTGCGACCACCACCACGAACTTCAGCGCGAGTTTTGCTGCTGGCTGTGCCTTGACGGGCATTGGCTAATTGTCTGACAAGGGCGCGATGAACTAAACCCTTCGCACTTGCTTCTTTAGCAACGCGCAACTCAAGGCTTATTTCACCAACCTCATTCCCTGTCCAATCTATTACTGTAGGCATAACTTATATTCTCTGGATCTCACGAACAAACTACTTAGTCTTTATTTCGCGCTTTTACTTGCGCCTTTATTTAGCCTTGCCGACAATTACGGTAGGAATGACATTAAGCAATGCGCCAGGCTTACCAGGGACTGCTCCTTTGATTAGCAACACATTGTTCGCTGCATCGACTTTGACTACAGTTAACTTCTTCACGGTGATTTGCTTACCGCCAAGACGACCAGCCATACGCTTACCAGGATAAACACGACCAGGGGTAGTACCTGCTCCAGTCGAGCCAGGTTGTCTGTGGTTCTTAGAACCGTGAGCCATCGGACCGCGACCAAAGTTATGGCGCTTTTGATAACCAGCGAAACCTTTACCAATGCTAGTTCCAATCACATCAACGATGTCGCCATCTTTGAATTGACTTACATCTAGAGTCTGACCAATAGTGAAGTCACTAACATTGTCAAGACGATATTCACGTAGGTGTTTTACAGGCTCAGCACCTGAAGCTTTTAAATGTCCTAACTCTGGTTTGCTGAGGAGTTTTTCACGAGTTGTACCGTAACCAATTTGAATGGCTTTGTAACCTTCTTTGGTTTCAGTCTTAACTTGGGTGATTGTACAAGGACCAGCAAGAACAACTGTTACAGGAACAGCGTTGCCATCCGAATCGAATACTTGGGTCATCCCAAGTTTTGTGCCGAGAATTCCGACAGTCATTAAAATTAGCTCCGCTTGCTTGACTTTCAAATTTTCGCGCAGATATACTCTGCCGATTTTTGACAGGCTCAAAAGAGATCGGTTTCGATCTTAGTAAGAAGTATGAGTTTTGAAGGCTGTTTGATGGACTTCTAGACGACTTACAAAAGATGTCTAGCCTAATCGCTAGACGTGAGAAACACAATCTCTTGGGTTGGTTGCTGTAGGTTAAAGACTTTTGAATTTCTTTATCCCGCTATACCAATGCATGACTCAGACTTAAGGAAGCAAGCACTTAACTTATTTCTCTCAGTTTCCGTTTTAGTCACGATTAGCAATCATAACTCTATGTGAGATGTTTTGTCTATGATTTTTAGAAAAAAGTTGAAAATTTATATAGTTACGTCCTTGGCAGCAGTTCTTGTTATAAAAATCAGTTTTTTGAAAGCCCACCTAACGGTGGGCTTTCAAAAAACTGATTTTGGTGTTTCCAGCACCTTCGACGATGGAAACACCAAAATCAGTTTCACAATGAGATTTGCTAGCAGTTACGGTACTTTTAACCAATAGCTCAGATACATGTACGTATAGCTACCATGTGTTTATGACTACAATCTATAATTTAATTGCGAAACAGTTTTAAGTTACAAGTGTAAAAAATGGGAGTGCTACAACCTATACCGCCAAGCGGGGTAAACCCATTTTGGTCTGAAAACTGCTATCAAGAGCAGATTCATCGATTGGGGCATATTCAGTCGCATGGAGTCTTAATAGGTATTAACGAACAAGATATGACGATCGCGCAAATTAGTCATAACACAGCTGACTTTTTCGATATTTCAGCAAGGTCACTAATTGGGAAGCCTTTAATCACTCTTTTCGCAAAGCCTCAAATTGACATCTTAATCTCTTTTCTTTCTCGTAAAGATTGGGAAGTATTTAATCCGACTAAAATAACTATTCAAGTAGAAAAAAAGAAGTATTTATTTCAGGGAATAATGCATCGTTCCGATGGATTACTAATTTTAGAACTAGAACCTTTATCCAAGACAACTGATTCTAGTCTCAGTTTTTATAATTTGGCAAGATCTGCGGCAGCTAATGTCAGACGGGCTAAAGACTTTGCTGAAATGTCAGAATTGTTAGTTCAGGAAATTCGCAAAATAACTCAATGCGATCGCGTCATGTTATATCAATTCCAGCCAGACAATAGCGGGGTTGTCATTGCTGAAGCAAAGGATAATCATATTGACTCATTTCTGGGAGCGCGTTTTCCTGCTGATGACGTTCCCCCACTTGCACGAGAACTCTACCATAAAAACTGGCTACGTCACATTGTTGATGTTAATTCTGATCCTGTTCCAATTGTTCCATTAAACAATCCAACTACACTGGAAGTGATCGATCTTTGCTTCAGTACGTTGAGAAGTGTCGCACCAGTTCACGTTAAGTATTTACAAAAGATGGGGGTTACGGCTTCTTTCAGTGTCTCTTTAATTAGTGCTGGTAAATTATGGGGATTGATTGCCTGCCATCACTTTTCTCCTCGATACATTGACTTTGAAGCCAGAAAAGCCTGTGAGTTTTTGGCACAAGTTATGTCCCTCGAAATCGTCAGTAAATATGAGCAAGAGTTAAAGAGTGGCCAAGAAAAAGTTAGAATCGTTCAAGCTAAATTAAAACACGATATTCTTAGCGCAAATCAATCTATCAACGACATATTTTCCCAAGGCATAGAGAATTTGTTGGATTTGGTAAATGCTCAAGGTGTAGCCATCTGTCTCAGAGATCGCATTTCCGAAATCGGAACCTGCCCTTCTCAAGAATTCATTAGCTCATTAATTTTATGGCTCGATACTAAGTCTGAGGACGTTCTTTATACTAATTGCTTGAGTGACTTATATCCCGAAGCAATCTCTATCAAGGAGATTGTCAGTGGAATATTAGCAATTTCTATCTCGCTCAATCATACTTCCTATCATATTATTTGGTTTCGCTGTGAAGTTATCCAAACTATAGACTGGGCTGGAAATCCCAGTCAATTAGCTCTTGATGGGGAGGCAAGTCCACAACGGTCATTTGAGTTATGGAAAGAGACTGTCAAAGCTAAATCTTTGGATTGGGATGAAGTAGAAATTGAAACTGCATCAGAATTGAGAAGTACTCTCATGCTGGCAGCATTGGGGTTTTCACAACAATCCCTGAAGCTAGAAGCTGAACGGGCTCAAGTCGCAAGCCAGGCTAAAAGTAGTTTTTTGGCGCGAATGAGTCACGAATTGAGAACTCCTCTCAATGCAATTTTGGGATGCACTCAGTTGATGAATCTTGACAATTCTCTAACTCAGGATACTAAGGAATATGTTAATATCATTAGCTTTAGTAGCGAGCATTTACTGTGCTTAATTGATGACATTTTAGAAATGTCGAAGATTGAAGCAGGTAAGATAGTTCTTGATGAAGTCCAGTTTGACTTCAATTTGTTTTTGCATAATTTGCGAGAGATGATGCAAATTAAGGCAAAGGACAAAAACTTACAGTTAATCTTTGCAGTACATCCCAATACTCCTCAGTTTATTAAAGCTGACGAGCGAAAAATCAGACAGATTTTATTGAATTTACTGGGAAATGCGATCAAGTTTACGGATAAAGGCTATGTACTTCTCCGTGTTTCATTAGTAGATCAAGAAGAATCATCTTCAAAAGCTATTATTCATTTTGAATTAGAAGACTCTGGGATAGGAATAGCTCCAGAAGAAGTTGATAATTTATTTGAGGCTTTTGTACAAACTTCTTCGGGCAAAGATTCGCAGTCTGGAACAGGATTAGGTTTAGCGATTAGTCAACAATTTGCTCACTGCATGGGCGGTCATATTTCGGTAAGTAGCACTTTAAATAAAGGTACGGTTTTTCAGTTTGATCTTGAGGTTGAGCAATTAGTTGGGCAATTATCCAATGTAGAGTCTGAGGTAGCGATTAACCAAAGTCAAGTGTCAATTTCTGTGCAACCCGCCATTAAAATCGCTGAAGAGTCTAGTAAACAAGATATATCCAATTCTTTGCGAATTCTATTGGCTGAAGATACTACCTATAATCAAATAATTGCTTTGAAGTTTTTAGAAAAACTTGGTTATCAAGCGGATCTTGCGGTAAATGGATTGGAAGTACTTAAAGCAATAGAGAGTAAAATTTATGATTTGATTTTGATGGATATCCAAATGCCTGAGATGGATGGTTTGGAGGCAACTCGCCGCATCCGACTAGAAGAGAAAGAGTCAATGGCAATTAATAGGGTTAAAATCGTAGCAATGACTGCAAATAAGATGGCGGAAGATCGTGAGAACTGCATTCAGGTTGGTATGGATGATTTTATTGGCAAACCCATAAAGATAGACGAACTAAATACAGTGTTACAGAAGTTTTCAGGCAAGCAAACCGCAATAAGTCGCTAGAAGTTTCGCTTTTCATAACTTTTAGCGACTTATTGCGATTTTGGTTAAAGTGACACCGCAAAGCGATGTAAAAGTTGCCATGGGATAAAGCCAATTAGTCAAGAAATACTTGTTGTTATATAACTTGGTAGCCCTGAAAAGAAAAGGATTTATTTTAGTAGGATGGGCGGCGCGAAATACCGCCTATCCTTACCTATTTAGCACTACCCTTTTACGAATGGTGAATGAGATAGCTTAACGCAACCTTACTGCCTGTTAATTTGACTGGTAATGGTTGTATCCTTGATTTTGGTATCTTCTGCCAAAAGCATTGCTTTGCTAATGATGATAGACAGCACCGCGTCGCCCTCAAAAGGTAAAAACACTTTATTCCCAATGTCTTCTGATTTTCGATCTGCCACAATGCACAAATACTGATCGTTTGGCTCCATCAAGATATTGCCACTACCAATGTGGATTTTGTAGGTGCGTAAACTGCCTTTCACTACCAAAAACTTATCTGTAATCTCGCATTGCTTAGCAATTTTGAGCTTGGGCACAATTTTTTCTAATACTTGTTTGCGGGTTTTGGCTACTTCGTTAAGGTTGCCGAAGGAATAACTTTCCCAATAGTTATGGTATTGTTGCAAACCGCCATCTCGCCAATTCGGATCATTGCCTACGCTTGCTACACCCACAAATAGATCTACATCACGCATTGCCTCCGAAAAAAGTAGGGAAGGGACATCTACCACATTCAGTTGATTGCCATTTTGGTAAAAGCGTACTTGGTCTGTGGAAACGTAGTTGTAAATGCCTGTGTCGTTCCATTCGCCATCAGCATAGACTTCTTGCACCCAAAACTCTGCTTTGTAATTTTCAGGAAGTTGCAAAGTAGCCATTTCGGTATCATAACCTTTGTCATAGGCTCCCAAAAGGCTGTATTTCCAACCTCTAATCTTGGCTAATGAATTGAATTGGTGCTGTTTGAGAATATGTGCCGCCATACGATTGCTGTAATTGCGTGTATTCACTTCGGCATCTGTGAGCAAATAAATTTCGCGGTAGGCTTGCTTTAAAGGCTGTTGGATTTCGTGTTTTTCCATAAAAGCTCGCCACGCCTGTACCTCTTCCGTTTTGCGAAAAACGGGGTGCCAAAGTTGTACTTTTTCAATATTCTCCGTAGAGATAGGTTTTTCGTTTATATCTACCCATTGCCCATTTAGGTAAAAAACATCAGTGGTTTTGCCTTCTTTTTCAAAAACCCAAATGAGTTTTTGGGCAATGACTGACATCAAACCATGTGAGAAATAATAGGTATCAGAAGCCTCCCAATTCCAAGTGCGGTTGAGGGTGAGACTGCGGTCAATCCGATCGCGTTGTATGGCGAGTGTTTTTTGGATTTCGCTGTAATCATTTTTGAGTTCTTTGAGTGCTTCTTTATGGTTTTCTTTCACTACCGAAGGAACGGATTTCATCGGTGAGCCATCAGGTTTGAACCATTCTAATTTAGTTTCCCCAATGCCTTCTACATTGATCATTGCTTTGTAGCCTTCAAATTCTTCTTCTAATTTGCCATTTTCCAAACCAAAACTCGGAGTAGCCATATCCTCTATTTCGGCAGGGGTAACGCCCAAAGTTTCGGCAGAAGTACGAATATAATTTTCAATCAAAGATTGTGTACTTGCCTGCCTGATGCGTAGTTTCAAGCGCGAAAGATAACTTACACCCTCTAAACCTCCTTGCGAAAGTACATAAATACAAGCATTGCCTAAACCCATTGCCAAAGGTCCTTTGCCAGGAATTTTTTGGAAGCATTTTTGAGCAAATTCAGCTAAGGTTTGTAGGATATTTTTGTCTAAATAAGGTTCAAAACTCCAAATTAAACCTTTTCCAAAAACTAATGAACTGTCTTTTAGGTATTCACAGGTAGTATATGAATATTCATACTCTTGATTACCATAAGTGTGTTTTTGCGTTTGGCGTTCTACTACAGCAGTGATCTTTTTGAGGTCATTGAGCCATTGTGTAAGGGTCTGAGTAAAATGCTCCTTACCAATATTTTGCCTTGATTTTTCAATTTCTCGGTGAAACTTGCCTGAGGGCTTGCCTTGCGTAGATTTTTTGAAAAGTGCCAAAAGTTGATAATAACCAGATTGTTTTTCAGGCTCAAATGCTGCAATCTGCTGATTGATTTGCTTGCAGATTTCATCTCCATCATCTAACAAAACAGGGGCAATATCGCCAATACTTTTGCCTTGTGCTTGGGCTAAAATCTCGTTGATTTTAAGTTTTACTTTTTCATTGTTTTTGTTGCCGCTGTATCCAATACTAATCGTTTGCCATTTTCCCAAGATGTTTAGCTGGTCAGCGGATAAGCCTTGTTTTTGGGCAATTCGTTCTACTTGTTTGAGCAAAAAAGCCATTGGGAACCAATACTCTAGACTCTCATCGCTTGTTTTGCACAATACTACCAAGTCGTTTAGTTCTTCAAGGCTGTGTTCAAAATTGTTGCGTGCAAGTGCAATGAGCAGATTTTTAGCTACTTCCAAATTCATATTCCGATCGCCATAATCCTTTTGAAAATGGCTCTCACCCTGTTCTTCCATTTTTGCAAATTCGGCTCTCCGCCAATTATTCGATTGGTAAACAGCCCAACATAAAGCATCAAACCTTTTTTAAAGATATTATCTTTTTTAGCAAGATTTTGATAATGTGGAAATGCTGTTACCTTAAAACTATAGTAAGGTTCACCACTTTCTTTGACTTCTTTTACCAAGTTATCAAAATG
>JBJTVM010000548.1:0-20048 GCA_046081205.1 Pseudanabaena sp.
ATGACCAATGAAGAATGGGAGGCTTGCATGAAACTGACGCGGCAAGCATTGACTGCTGTCCAGTCCACGGGGATTGTGGCTGGATTGCCCGATGATATGTTGCAAAAACGGTTAATTAATTTGATCAATTTGCCAACCAATGAAGAGCATCGAGCTATGTCGATCGCTCTTCTCAGTGCCACAGTCAAGCCAAATATGACAATTGACTATGTAGGGACAACTGAAAGAGCGATTAAGGCATCTGAATCGGTTCAGGCACAAAGGATTTCACTGAAAGCAGGTGATTTAATCGTAAAAGGTGGCGAGAAAATTACTGAGCGGCAATTTGTTATCTTAGATGAACTCAAAATGACCCAAAGACAAGTCAATCTAAAGGGATTGGTCTTGATGGTCACAACTACAGCCCTCTGCTTTGCCGTATTTGGCTATGCCAACCGACGATGGCAATATTTACTCAAAGTCAAATTACATATCAAAGATATTTTGGTACTGGGCATTATCTGCACGGGTAGTGCTTTGGCAACAGTGGTGATGGCTCCGAATATGCTCGTATTTGTACCATTGGCGAGTATGGGTTTAATCATTGGTAGTTTTTACAGTTCTCGCCTTGCAATTCTCGTCACCTGTCTCACCTCAATCTTGCTGGCGATCGCGATTAGATCTGACTTACTAGCACTTGTGCCAATCATCATTGGCTCAATTGTGGCTGCGGTGATGACTGATCGTCCCCTGACACGATCGCATCTAGCCGCAACAGGATTATTGGTCGGCTTTTTACAAGCGGCTGTATATATTGCGATCGCCATTATTGCTGGCTCCACACCACCAGTACTGATCGCCTTCACAGCCCTTCAGTATGCATCGGGAGGACTAATTGCCGCGATCGTTGCCCTTGGTGCAATTCCTTACTTAGAGCATATTTCCTATGCTTTAACCCCATTTCGTCTAGCAGAGCTAGCGAACCTTGATCGCCCGTTACTACGCCGCCTAGTCACGGAAACCCCTGGAACTTTTCAGCACACTTTGTTTGTAGCTAACCTTGCTGAAGCTGCTGCCCGTGAACTAGGAGCCGATACAGCCTTAGTACGAACTGGTACGCTCTATCATGATATTGGCAAGACTCTCCGCCCTGAATATTTCATCGAAAATCAAATGGGGCAGACCAATCCTCACGATGTCCTTAATGATCCTTGGGAAAGTGCTCAAATTGTTAAAGAACATGTTTCAGGTGGTATTAAATTAGCTCAAAAATATCATCTCCCTGAAATGCTGCAAGCATTCATTCCAGAGCATCAAGGCACGATTACGATTACCTATTTTTATTGCCAAGCCCAAAAGCGATCGCAGCATATCGTTGAGTCTGATTTTCGCTACGTTGGACCAATACCTCAATCTCGCGAAACAGGTATTGTGATGCTAGCTGATGCCTGTGAAGCTGCATTGCGATCGCTTGGCACAGATACAACCCTAGAAGACGCTAAGAGCTTGCTCATGCGGATTTTTAAAGCTCGGTGGGATGATGGTCAACTCAAAGATTGCTCTTTGACTTGGGAAGATTTAGATCGAATAGCACCTGTATTTATCAAGGTCTGGCAAGAGCGTAACCACGGTCGGATTAAATACCCAAACCTCGCCGACAAACTCGATCCATCAGGTTCTGCTTTACCTGATCACCTTTGCAAACCCAAAGATGCACTAGCACCTAAAAAAATAGCCTTGAAATAATGAGTCCTGATGTTTGGTAGTCCCGAAAAGGAAAGGATTTATTTTAGTAGGATGGGCAGCGCGAAGCGCCGCCCATCCTTGCCTATTTGGCACTACCTGATTTTTGGTATACAAAAAACAAAATGGGTACGCCACTTTTTTTGTATGAGTACATTTTGAGTATAAACACTTATACAAAATATAAATAAAAATATCTACATATTTTCTTAACTATTGCAATAGCCAATTTGTATTTTGATAATGCTCAAAAAGATTGTCATCAAAGCATTACAGGAATCAGTTAAGACATTATTAAATTTATGTCTTCTTCGGGATCGCTGAATCTATCTCTAAGTAAAGGTTAGAGCCTGATTTATCCCCAATTTTTACCCTACATAATTATATTAATTAATAAAAATTTTTAGTAAATTTGGCAAAGCCAAATTTAAGATATATGAACTCTTCAGGTAACTCAGTTACAGCTTGCCGATTGTGTCAGTACTACAATCCTGAAGGAAGAAGGGGTGGGTTTTGTGAAAAGTTAGATGTTCCTGTCAGTCCTGCATGGAATGCTTGTAGTCTAGCAGCCCATCCTTTTGAGCCATCTTGGCAACCTACAGATGACTTCAATTCATTGTTAAATGAGTCTTTTCATGACTCAATTCTCTTAGTGCATGAGCATACGACAGAACTACAAGAGGTCAGCAGTCGATCGCTTAGCTTCTCAGAATATTAAGAATATTTGGATTGTTACAGCCTGTGAAGCTTTAAGTCGTATAGACAAGTGTTTGACAGCTTCGCTTCGCAGCGTTTTCAAGCACTTGTATGAATTTTAATTTAGCGCAAAGCGCTATAAGTTAAATTTTAATATTTGGTTTTTAACCAATCCACTAGTTAATTTTAGATAAATCTAAGATATTGTAACAATTATCAAGTTATAGTAAATTTGCATATGATAATCTTAATTAATTGAGAATTTGTTAAGTCTTACTGCGATAGGTAAAAAGTGCTAGCAAGGGTTTGGAGTGCATCAATTTTAGGCATCAATGCTATCCAAGTGGGGGTAGAAGTCGATGTATCTGGAGGATTACCGGGGATTACCTTAGTGGGTTTACCCGATACCGCAGTGCAAGAAAGTCGAGAAAGGGTTAAAGCCGCCATCAAAAATGCGGGCTACGCTTTTCCCATGCGAAAAATCGTCATTAATCTTACCCCTGCCGATCTACGTAAAGAAGGGCCTATTTTTGACTTACCAATTAGCATAGGTATTTTAGCTGCCTCTGAACAGGTCGCTCCGCAGTTATTGGGTGATCACTTATTCTTGGGTGAAGTGTCCCTTGATGGCTCATTGCGACCAGTTTCAGGTGTATTGCCGATCGCTGCTGCTGCTCAACGTCTAGGCATGATTGGGATTATTGTACCTAAGGAAAATGCCCAAGAAGCGGCTTTAGTTAAAGGGTTAGCAGTATATGGCTTACAAAGTATCACCGAGGTAGGAGATTTCCTAGCGCACCCCGAAAAATATTCCCCTGTAGTTGCTAATCCTGATCTGAAATGGCATGAAAGCGAATTTAAGCTAGATCTTAAAGATGTTAAGGGGCAGCAACATGCTCGTCGCGCTTTAGAAATCGCCGCCGCAGGTGGACATAATCTGATTTTTGTTGGACCACCTGGATCGGGAAAAACCCTATTAGCAAGGCGGCTACCAAGCATTTTGCCCAATATGAATTTTGATGAAGCCTTAGAAGTGACTAGGATTCATTCTGTGGCTGGCTTATTAAAGGGTAAAGGTTTGGTAAGCGATCGCCCCTTTCGGAGTCCCCATCATTCTGCCTCTGGCCCTTCACTAGTTGGTGGCGGCAGCTTTCCCCGTCCTGGAGAGATTACACTTGCCACAAACGGCATCTTATTTCTGGACGAATTAACCGAGTTTAAGCGGGATGTATTAGAATTTTTGCGCCAACCCTTAGAGGATGGCTTTGTGAGCATTTCCCGTACTCGTCAATCGGTAACATTTCCAGCCCAATTTACCCTTGTTGCTAGTACAAATCCCTGCCAATGTGGATATTATGGCGATTCGGTACAGCCTTGTACTTGCACACCACGTCAGCGTGAACAATATTGGGCAAAACTTTCAGGGCCATTGATGGATCGCATTGACTTGCAGGTGACCGTGGCTAGGTTGAAACCTGAAGAGATGACGCGATCGCCAGAAGGAGAAACCTCCAGTGCTGTGAAAGAGAGAGTTCAAGCTTCCCGCAAAATTCAACAAACCCGCTTTCACAACGAAGCAAAAGTAAATTGCAATGCTCAGATGCAGTCCAGACATTTACGGCAATGGTGCCAACTGGACAACCCTTCCCGTGACTTGTTAGAGTCAGCAATTAAGCGTTTAGGTTTATCTGCCCGCGCAACTGATCGTATTCTCAAAGTTTCCCGCACGATCGCCGATCTTGCCAATGCTGAAAATATTCAAGTAATCCATATAGCTGAGGCTGTTCAGTATCGCACCCTTGATCGTGTTACTTAAGCCCCAGTCAGGCTTTTAATATACCGAAGCACAAAATGGGGTAGCCATTTTGTGCTTTCAAAACCCTTAAAGAGTTTGGTATTTAATTCACAGAAGTGTTGCCACATTTGTGTGAATTGGTATAAAGCCAAAAAAACATTGCTTTTTTGACCTAATCATACACAGACGATTTAAAAAATTATTTTGCCTTTAATGCAAGAGTAAAGCCCTATACATGCTATTTTGTGTCTTGACTTTTGGCTCTACCCTTAATCCCTATATTGGAGAAGACTAAAATATGAACAGTTTTATAAATAGTTAAGCGCTAACTTAAAATTATTAAGATGGGCAAAGCACAAGGCTAATCATGTTAATCCTAATATATTCGTTTAGTGAGTTGCTGGTGGAAGAATCCTATCGGGGCATTCATGTATGAGTACAGTGCTTGTAGTTGAAGACAGCGTGACACAAAGAGAAATGATTGAAGACTTACTCAAGGGTAGTGGCTTAACAGTTAAGACCGCAGGTGATGGTGTGGAAGCGCTAGAGCAAATACAAGGCAGTTGCCCAGACATCGTAGTTATGGACATTGTCATGCCCCGCATGAATGGATATGAGCTATGTCGTCGAATTAAAACTGATCCTAAAACTGAGCGCGTTCCCGTTGTAATGTGTTCATCTAAAGATGAAGAATTTGATCGCTACTGGGGAATGAAGCAAGGTGCTGATGCCTATATAGCTAAGCCATTTCAGCCTCAAGAACTAGTAGGCACTGTAAAGCAGTTACTTAGAAAAGCTTAAGAATTTCATGAAGAATGCTAAAAGTGTAGACAATTCTTGATTATTTAATGGCTGTTAGTTAACATCAATACTTTAATATTTGCTCAATATTCTCAATGTTTATTTTTCAGTTTAGTTTTTAAAACTTGAAGACACTAAAAATTTGCTATTTTGCAAGGTAGAGATCCTCAAATTATGGTAGGAAACCAAGAATTCTTCCCTGGTCTCGGACAAGATCAGGCTACAGACTTTGATCAAGGCATTGAAGCTCCAGAAGGTGAGCTGCACTTAAGATTTTTTGTGGCTTCTGGGCTTGAGTTTGCTTTACCTGCAATTGGAGTCAGTCAAGTTTTAGAATATGCTCCAGATCGGATCAACCCTATGCCCAATGTCTCCCCATTGCTGCTAGGTACAGTGAATATTCGGGGTAGAGTAGTTTGGGTAGGAGATCTTGGTCAATTTCTTGGAGAGGTTACCCCAGTTAATACAGATCGCGCAGAAATTTCAATTATTGCGATCGAAGATCAAGGCATGATGTTAGGTTTAGCTGTAGAACAAATTGGCGTAATGGCTTGGCTTGATTCTTCACAACTCAATGTCTCTAGAAATAGCTCTGACAGTATGGCTCCGTTTATCAAAGGTGAGTGGATAATGGAAGATAGCGAGCCCCTAAAGCTGCTCGATCAAGTCAATATTTTACGATCAGCACGGTGGGCATCCTAGATAAAGTAATTTCAAGATGATTTCGCGCAAATGGCAGAGATTTTAGGGATTTTAGGAGAAAGCAAATGGCATCAAGTACACAATATCAAAAAGAATATGAAAAGGCTTCCTTAGCCTATATGCAAGGAGACTACAGTCAAGCTGGTAAATTGACACAGGAACTGGTTAAAGTCTGCCCTAGTGATCCCATGTATCGTCTACTTCATGCTCATATTAATCTTGCCCTAGAGCGTTATCAAGATTCAATTGGTGAATATGAAACTGTTTTACATTTGACTGACGACAACTCCATTTTGGAATATGCCCATAGCGGTATTGCGGCTGCCAAAGAAAGACTAGATCTCAATGATGACAATAGTTATGGACTAGGTTCTATGGATCACTCAGCAAGCGAATTTAGTAATCAGCAATACGCTTACGAAGATAATGCCTATAACCAATCAACTTATATGCTGGGATCTTGGTCTACCGATGATAGCGGTGGATCAAGTACTGGATCTAATCGGGTTGATGACTTTGATTTTGAAGATTTTAGTTCTGACTCTTCAATGAATGGGGCCAGCCAGTATAACTATAGTGCCGAAACTCAACTCACTGGTGAATCAAGTTTTAACTCTAGTTACAAACCTAGTGGCTCAAGCAACTTAAATGCCGATGCTGATGTTGTCTTTATGGATGAGTTTGATGACTTTGATGACATTAGTGAATCATCTTTTTCAAGTTCATTTAGTGATTCTGAAGCGACACAGATGGTATCAGACCGATCTATGAATGATTTTGGGAATCAAGACTTTACAACTTCGGGGCGCTCAAATACAACATCATTAGCAAATCAAGACATCTCGGCTGCAAGATTTAACCAAACAGAAAATGAGGCTGAGCTATTTGGATTAGGCTCAATTAGTACACCAGTGGGTGCAAAGAGAGCAAGTGCTAATATTGTCTCCGAATCATCTGAGCAAGGTGGCTTATTTTCTCCTTTTGATAACATGCCCCTTAAGACCAAGAACGTGATCACCGCGATCGCCGCAGGGGTCGTTGCCATGGTTGCCGCAGGGGTAGTTACAAACTTCGCCACAGGCTCAATTTCGGATAAAAGCTCCCGTGAACAAGTGCGGAATACGGGTTGGATGATGGGTGGTGCTGCCGCATTGGCAAGTGGGGCGATCGCTTGGGGATTAGGCAAACGCTCTTCAAGGCTGATTGATCAATCCACGGAAAACTTACAATCTCAGTTTGAGGCTGTCATTCGTGGTGATATGAATCCCCGTGCCACTATTTATAGCGAAGATGAATTTGGTAGACTCGCCACAAGTTTTAACCAGATGATTCAATCAATTGTTTCTAATACTACGGAAGCCCAGCGCAAAGCTGCCGAACAAGAACAAGCCAAAGAAGATCTACAACGTCAGGTAATCCGCCTGCTTGATGACGTAGAAGGAGCGGCGCGAGGTGACTTGACTGTACAGGCTGAGGTGACAGCCGACGTACTCGGTGCGGTTGCTGACTCCTTTAACCTCACGATTCAAAACCTGCGCGAAATTGTTAACCAAGTAAAAATTGCGGCGCGTCAAGTAAACAAAAGCTCTCGCGAGAATGAAGCATTCGCCCGCAGCTTATCTTCAGACGCATTACGTCAAGCCGAAGAGTTAAGCGTCACCCTAAACTCAGTGCAAATGATGACTGAGTCGATTCAGCGTGTAGCTGAAAGTGCGCGTGAAGCTGATCAGGTTGCTAAACTCGCTTCCGAAACGGCGATCAAGGGAGGTGATGCGGTAGAACGTACCGTGGCTGGTATTTTGGACATTCGCGAAACAGTTGCAGAAACTACCCGTAAGGTAAAACGCCTTGGTGAGTCTTCACAGGAAATTTCTAAGATCGTTGGTCTGATTTCGCAGATTGCTTCGCGGACGAACTTACTCGCACTTAACGCTAGTATTGAAGCAGCCAGAGCAGGTGATGCAGGACGTGGTTTTGCGATCGTTGCTGACGAAGTGCGCCAGCTTGCTGATCGCGCTGCAAAAGCATCTAAAGAAATCGAACAAATTGTATTGCAAATCCAGAGTGAAACCAGTAACGTGCAACAAGCGATGGAAGTCGGTACGCAACAGGTTATTGATGGGACAAAACGTGCTGAACAGGCGCGTCAATCACTCACAGACATTATCCAAGTTTCCCATCGTATTGAAACTTTGGTACTATCCATTACTGAAGATACAGTTAAACAAACTGAAACTTCAAGGACAGTATCACAGGTTATGCAATCAGTTGAGTTGACCGCTCAAGAAACTTCACAAGAGTCCCAAAGAGTGTCAGCTTCACTCCAAAATCTTGTAGGTGTTGCCCGCAGTCTACAAGATTCTGTGGAACGATTCCGCGTTGATTCGGGTGATAAAACAACGGGAGTTCGCTCTTGATTATTACCTTCTAGCTACGCTACTCACACCCTAATCATTGAGAGGATTCTGTCATGAACTCGGAACAACAACAGCGAATCATGGGTTACTTCATTGAAGAAGCCCGCGAACATCTTCAGACAATTGAGCAAGGCGTATTAAATTTGCAAGATGTTCTCCAAGATTCTGAATCTATTAATGAACTTTTTCGAGCTGCTCATTCAATCAAAGGTGGTGCTGCAATGCTAGGTGTGGGTAGCATTCAGCATGTTGCTCATAGACTGGAAGACTTTTTCAAAATTCTGAAGGAAAATTCGCAAATCAATGTTGATGAGCGTTTAAAAAGCTTGTTGTTGGCAGGATTTGATCCCTTATCAGAGCTTCTTGACGAGTTGCAAGGTGATCACAAAATATCTGATCAGTTAACAATTGAAACCAATAATCGCGTCAAACCTGTATTTGCTGAACTAGAGTCCTATCTTAATCAGCTGGTTTCCAATGCTGATGGCGAAATATCTTCAGATGCATTTAGTAAAGAACAAGAGAGTATCCCAGAGCCAGAGCCAGTAGTTGCTTCCTATCAATTGGTATTTCAGCAAGAAATTACAACTAAAATGCGAGATATGCTGCAATTGTTTAGAGCAGCAGACAATGCAGAGAGTCGATCACAGTTACAAGCAGTTTGCAATTACTTCCAAGAGACTGGTAACAAATTTGATTTGCGAAATTGGACTAATTTAGTTACTCAAATTAAGAATGCGATCGCTCAGCCTAGTAACTCATACCGTACCCTTGCGCCCATCTTGATTCGAGAGTTGAAAGAAGCCCAAGATCTAGTACTATCAGATCGAGAATCAGATATTGAGGTGTCACCACAACTCCAAAACATATTGCCCTATCGGTTCTCAGAACCGGAGGATGATGAAATTAGTACACTTTTTGGGGTAGCTTCTGAAGATATTAGTACAGATTTAATTGCAGATAATTTTGATAGTGCTGACATCTCCACTAGTAATGAAGATGCTTTTGATTTGACTGATATCCATGAGAATCAAATGGATTGGATGGACAGCGGATATGAAATCACAGAAAATCAGCATATCGATGGTCCAAAGATTGGTGCTTCAGAGTTAAAGTCTTTAGCAACTTTGTTTGAAAATGATGATATTGATTTTGATGCCGCTTGGGAGGATATCGAATCTAATGAGACAAATATAGTAAATCATGGATCCATTGCTCCAGACAGTCAGGATGAATTTGCTGATTTACTAGACAATTCTGAAAATATTGATTCAACCATTCCTAACTTAAATACTGAAGAATCTAGTATCGATCAGCTATTTGGAGATTTTTCTACCCAAGATTCTGTAACCGAAGAGAGCAATAATTCTCTATTTCCAGAAGAGAGTGATGATTTATGGCAACAGTCAAACCATCCTATTTCAGAGGTAGATTCTGGGGATATTCTAGAAAGTGAACAGTCAAGTTTAGATACTTTGTTCCCAGATGATTTTGTGCCTGAGGATTCCATAGACAAATTTGATGTGGATTTAGGAGATATAGACTTAGGGCTAGATATTGTTGAACAAATCAACGATTCTTCAATTGATGATGCAATCACTATTAATGATCAGTTTGATGATCTAGGTATTGATCTAGATATTAATGATGATGCCAACAATTTTGATGTTAGTGAAATCAATATCGATGACATTAATTTTTCTGAATTACCAGACCAGTCAGTATCTACTAATCAGTTTGAGCAATTGATCGATGCTGGACTTGATGATACAGACGATTCTCAGCCCCTGTCTAGCGAAGAATATTTTGCAGCCCTTGCAATGAATGAAAATGCGATCGCCAGTGATGATAGCGATAACTTTAGCGAACCCTTTGCCTTGACCTTTTCGGAAGAGGGCATGAACCTGCTTGATGATCCATTTGCGATCGATGAAAATCTTGACGAGATCCTCTTGGATTCATCTGCGAATACTGGTAATAATGAAAGCATTAATTCTGATATTGACAATTTCTTTGAAGACTCTGCAATAATTGAATCTAGTGATTATGTTGAATCTAGTGATTATGTTGAGTCAGTATCAGAAGATAGTGGCTTTGAGAGGATTGATACAACTGGATTGAATTTATTTGACGAATTAGGATTTGACAATGACGAATTCGATGAACCTATTGCCTCTCAAGGGATAGAAGAAGGATCAACAAGTCCATCAGATATGACAGTTGACGAAAATCCTGATGACTCATTAATAGCTGTAACTGATGCTATAGATGTTAACGATAATCTTGACTTTATTAATGAAAGTAGTGAGTTTATAGAAAATCCCATCTCTGCTATCAATAATACTGAATTGGATGATAGCTTAGATGCTTTTGTAGAAGACAGCTCTAGCTCGAATCTTGTGGATTTTTCTGAAGACAGTGACATTAATGAAGTAATTCAGGATGCTGATGATCTTACTTATTTCTTTGCTGAACCTGAAGAGGGAGAAGACATTTCTGACTCGAATCTTGTAGATTTCTCTGAAGATAATGACATTAATGAAGCAACTCAGGATGCTGATGATCTTACTTATTTCTTTACTGAATCTGAAGAGGGAGAAGACATTTCTAGTGCGATCGCTACTGATGACTCTAGCAATGAATTGAGTAATAATGACGACTTGGGTGATTTCTTCGCAGAAGTTGAAGCACCTACAGTTACAACAGATATCTATGATGTTGAGAAAGATACTGTTGAAAATGACATTAACGAATTTACCAGCACTGATGATCTAGGCGATTTCTTTGCTTCTGGGGAAACTGAAGAATCTGAACTAATTGATAGCATAGATTTAGGTGGCGAATCAGCTAGTGAGTCAGCCGATTTTGCTGAACAAGATAATCAATTAGGTGGTTTCTTTGCTGATGGAGATTCGGAAGAGTCTGAAGCTATCATTAACGATATAAGTAATAATTTTGATGGGCTGGATCAAGAATTAGCCAATGCTGACGATCTGGGAGATTTCTTTACACTTGCTGGAGAGGTTGAAGTTTCTGGTAGTGAGAATGCTGAATCAGTTGATCAATCTGCCCAATTGACTAGCACTGATGATCTCGGAGATTTCTTCGCTGATTCAGAAGAGCCTGAAATTTCCTTTACCGAAGACATCAATGATGAATTTGGCAATGTCCTTAGTGATAGTAACGAGTTTGATGATATTGCTATAGTTGATACAATTGATGGATACCAAGAGCCGCCAAAAGACTTCATTGATTTTGACGTTACTCAAGATGTTAATCCTGAATTTTTGTCTACATTAGACATAAACGAGAGTATTGCTGAAGTAAATTCCGAAGATTTATCAAGTGAACTACTATTTGAGCAAGTTAATTCTTCAGATGCAACTGATCTGACAAATTTATTTGTTGATGCTGGAGAAGAAGATTTAACCATACTAGAAAATGATCTTAACTTTGGTCAGGATAGTTCGCTAACTCAAAGTGATGATATTAATGAATTTGGAAGTACATCAGACCAAAATCTTGAATATGAATCTCTAGAGTCAGTATCAATAGAATTGGCAGATCCTCAAGAAGATCTCATTCTTGAAGCTAATGACATTACAGCAAAAACAACTATTGATAATTTGGCGGACTTCTTTCAAGGTGATGATGATTCAGAGGTAAGTTCGTTGCAAATGCCAGAAGAAGTTGTTGGCGAAAACTTAGCTATTGATGAACACCTTAATTTTGCTGAATTCAATGAATTTGAACCATTAAATGAAGATCACTCTGAAATATCGGATTATGCTCTTACCCAAGAAACTGAAACCCACAATCTATCACCAAATCGCCAATTGCAAACTGAAGAACTAAATGGGATTGACGATAACTTTGACTTCGATGATTTAGAAGCGATGATTGGTAGTTCTGTGAGTATACCCAATGTTAATGATGAAAATGGAACAACCCCCAGCAACCAAATTACTGAACAAGTCACTGAAACTGTCATCAATACTCCGATATCTGTGAATTCTGATGATATGAATTTTGACGAGTTGGAAGCTCTTTTAGGTGATACTCGTAGCTTTGATGGCTCCGACACAAAGGAGTCTGCAATATCTGTCAATGGATCAGAGCAAACTGCTTCTGCCAGTACTTCAGCAAGCTCTACTGATGAGTTTGATGAGTTAGAAAACATGCTGCAGAGCGCTTTTGAAGATGTCGGACCAATCAAAACTAAAGCTACTACACGTCAACCCGCAGCTAATCGTAAGCAAAGATTAACTGACTCGACGATGCGTGTTGATGTTAAGTACTTAGACAGTCTTAATAACCTTGTTGGAGAACTAGTTGTCAACCGCAATCTTTTGGAACAGGATCAGGAAAGACTACAGCAGTTTATTACTAACCTATTGCATCAAGTGCAGCTATTGAGCGATGTATCACAGAGAATGCGCGATCAATATGATCGTTCTTTGCTAGAAGCATCGCTAACCGCAGGTCGAGGTGGACGCTCTTCCTATAATTTTGATACAACTTCACAATTCACTGATGCTTCCAATTCACATAGCTCAGTGACTAATGATTTTGAAGGGATTGAGTTCGATCGCTACAATACTTTCCACGTTTTATCTCAAGAGATCATTGAGTTGATTGTCCGAGTTCGGGAGTCGGCTTCTGACATTGAGTTTGTGGTTGGTGAGACAGATCAGGTAACTCGCCAGCTAGGCACGATTACCACCCAAGTCCAAGATGATTTGAAGCAATCGCGCATGGTTCCCTTCGCGCAAATTGCCGATCGCTTGCCTAGAGGTATTCGCGATCGCGCTCTCAAAACTGGCAAACAGGCAGAGCTAGAAATTTTTGGGCGTGAGACTCTAATCGACAAAGCAATTCTGGAATCTTTGACCGATCCACTCACACACCTTGTGAATAATGCGATCGACCATGGCTTAGAAGATCCTGCTACTCGTCAAGCAGCAGGTAAATCGGCAACTGGTAGACTAACCGTCCGAGCATATCACCAAGGTAACCAAACTGTAATTTCCATCAGTGATGATGGTGCAGGCATTGGTACCGACAGAGTGAAGAAAAGTGCTGTTGCTAAGGGATTGCGCTCGCAAGCTGAAGTTGATCGCCTCAATGACACTGAAGTTTATTCTTTGCTATTTGAGCCTGGATTTAGTACTGCGGCTCAAGCTGATGAATTTAAGGGACGCGGGGTTGGCTTAGATGTCGTCAAAACTTGTCTAGATGATATTCGTGGCGTAATTATTGTGGAATCTGTGGTTGGTAAAGGTACTACCTTTACAATTCGCTTACCGCTTACCCTGAGTATTTCTAAGGCAATGTTCTGTATTAGCGATCGCGCTCGGATCGCCTTCCCTGTTGATGGCTTTGAGGACATGGTGGAAGTACCACAGAGTCAGATTATCCTTAACGAAAAAGGTCAACCCTGCTTACCTTGGCGCGATACGATTTTGCCATTCCAACATCTTTCCAATCTGCTCTCCTATAGCCGTCACCTCAGCCGTAGTAGCATCTATGGGAAGCAAGAAAATGATGAACTTTGCATTATTATTCTTCGTAATGACACTAGTTATCTCGCCTTACAGGTCGATCAATTCCTTGGTGAATACGAAATCGTAATCAAGCAACTTGAAGGTCCCATTCCTCAACCTGCGGGAATTGCAGGGGCGACTGTGTTAGGGGATGGTCGAGTTATGGCGATCGCTAACGTGTTGGAATTATTTGACATTGCTAGTGGCAGGTTACGTCCTTCAACTTCAGGTGTCACGCTCCAGCCACCTGTCGAAGAAGATGTGGCTGTCGATCCGACAGTACTGATTGTTGATGATTCGATTACGGTACGTGAGCTACTATCGCTGACCTTCGCGAAAGTTGGCTATCGTGTGGAACAAGCCAAAGACGGGCAAGATGCTTGGGAAAAACTTCGCGCTGGTCTGCCTTGCGACATGATCTTCTGCGATATTGAGATGCCTCGCATGGATGGATTGGATCTACTATCGAGATTGCAAAAGGATTCTCGACTGAAAGAGATTCCTGTAGCTATGTTAACTTCACGCAATGCTGATCGCCATCGTCAGTCCGCAATTCAACTTGGAGCAAAGGGTTACTTCACTAAGCCCTATCTCGAAGAAGAATTACTGAGTGCCTCGAAGCGACTCCTAGCTGGAGAAACTCTACCTATCTAAGAGCGTGATCTTTACAGGGTTTGGTTTTTAATGCACAGAAGTGTTGCCATACTTCTGTGCATTGGTATAAAACGCCATGATGAAACCGCGATCGCGTTAGGAAAAATAATCATAGGATGATCTTGAAGCCAAAAAAACTAGCAACTCTAGACATTAACAAGCTGAGGTAATGGTCGCAATGGTTCTAATAATATTCCTAAAATTTTATCGACTTCACTAATGTAACGCCAGTTCGACGAAAGCGAAAAATGGTAAGAATTGCTTAGCAATTCTTACCATTTTTCACCATTTGCGGTTTGCGAAGCACGCCGCAAATGGTGATATCGAACTCACGTTAATGTAGTATTCCACAACATCAATTTGGACTAGATTTTGTTCTAGCTTCATAAACCGCCAGTTTGTTCTACTAGTAACGACTCCATAAATAATTGGGATCTGGTTATATGGCTCAAAGAGCGTAAAGGACGCGAACTTAGTTTTGATGATTTAGTTCATTATCAAAATATCATTTCTATCCTCGGCGAAACCATTGAGATCATGAATGATATTGATCAAATCATTACCAAATATGGAGGCTTCCCATTCTCATGACTATTACCCTAACTAACATTCAGCCAATACTTAACGAAGTCAAACAAGAGTTGCACAAACTATATGGCGATCACCTTGTTAATTTGCTTGTGACAGCATCAGGCAGTGGTGGGAACAAGTCAGTAAATTGTATTATGCTTTTGCCACATCAATCTTATTTTTATGTGATAGTGGAGGCAGTAATAGTGCAAATTACTACATCTTCAAACAGGATTTACAGAAACTAGCCAATTGGCTGAAGTCTAAGCTACCTATGGATAATTCTAAACAAGGAATCACAAAGTAGAAAATATTGACTATATCTATGTTGCAGCTTTACGATTATTTTGCATGACTACCTGAAAACTCCCTATGCCGCTTACCGTTGTGTGGTTTCGACAGGACTTACGCATATACGATTGCGAACCTTTGCTGAGAGCGGCTCGTCGAGGTCAAGTCATTCCCATCTACATTTTTGAGCGATCGCTACTCCATCATCCTGAAGCTTGCTCGGCACAGATTGCTTTTATTTTAGAATGCTTGAAAGCTCTAGATATAGATCTGCGGAAGCTAGGCGGGAGATTGGTTTTAAGAATTGGTAATCCCGTAGAAATCTTACCGAATCTGATTGCTGAAACTCAAGCAGAGGGAATTTATGCTCATACAGATTGCGATCGCATTTATTGCAGAGTTAGAGATGCCAAGCTTAGTAACGCTTTAGCTGAACGACAGATGAAAATTCGCTGGTTCGAGCCGCCAGCCAGTATTGACGAGTTAATTGCTTATCCAAAGTATCGAGATAAGTGGTACGAGGATATGAATGCATTGATTGCGCCGCCACCGCAAAGGATAGTCGTGCCAGACAATATTGCTAGCGAAAAGATTCCCACTTTAGACGAGTTAGGATATCAAAGGGATGGAAAAATCATTCCAGAAGGGGGAACGGAGGCAGCGCGATCACTTCTTAGAGAATTTTTTGATAGCAAGGCTGAAAGCTATTATTGGCGGCTCTCATACCCAAGTGCGGAAGCAACTACAGGCTTAAGTCCCTACATTAAAGTTGGAGCAATTTCGATTCGAGAATGTGTGCAATTTGCCAAAGCCTTCACCAAAGATCCAGATTTTCGTGTTCGACGCAGCAGCCAGCAATTGATTTCGCGACTGCGATGGGGAAGCGGATTCCATCAGAGGTTTCGCTATATGCCTCAGCTAGAATTGCGATCGCTGTACACTATCTTTGACGATGAAGGATGGGAATTCGATCTCGATCTCTATCAGCAATGGCAGCAAGGACTTACGGGATTTCCCATAGTTGATGCGGCGGCTAGGTGCTTACTAGCAACGGGAGGCTGGAAAGAATTGAACTTTCGCAGTCGGGCGATTTATTCTAGTTTTCTAAGCAACCTATTGGGGATGGATTGGCGCTATGGAGCTTTACATTTTATGCAGCATTTGCTTGACGGCGACTGCGCGATCGACCATTACCAATGGGCGATGCAAGCGGGAGTCACTCACTGCGTCGATAAGTCATGGACGCGGATTTACAACCCTGGTGCAGTGGCGATCGCTAGGTGCGATCCTGAAGGCAAATTCATCAAGCGCTGGCTACCAGAGTTGTCGGAAGTTCCCACCGAAAAGTTGGGAGGAAATTTGCAGATGGTCGGCTATCCCGCTCCGATGCTCAATTACAAGCAGGCAAGACAGAAGCGAGTCAAGCAATTAGAACGACAGCGATCAGTCTTTCGCAATCAAGAAAATGTCTTGTCCTACTTAGCGAGAATGCCTGAATTTCCAACTCCCTTTGCAAGGCAAGATTTTAGCGAGGGGGAAGATTGGTTCTGCGATCGTCATCCGTCATTATTTCCACAAGCTCTTGACTTAGATATTTTAGATGCCGAACAAGCAGCGAATTTGAGGACATGGTTGGTTGCTCATATCGAAATCAAACCTCACAAGCCAAGTTCTCTCAAGCCAAAAGAAGATGAATCCTTTAGCAAGTCTTCTCAAAAAGCTTCTAACAGAAAAACAAAACCTAAAGAGGAAGCGAAAGCTGTTCAGCTATCTCTTTTTGAGAATCTATTTTAGGGTTTTTCTTAATTTCGCTAACTAAATTCTCTACTCCTTTACGCTGATATAAGTTTATCTGTCGATGTCGGGAAAATCGAGATTTTATAGTGGCATTTGCCAAAAGAGATTCCACTGTGAACGGAGAAAGCTTGAGCATTGCGCTTATATCCTTTACAGAAAGCCATTGTTGACCAAAAAGACTTAGTATTTCTTCATCGTTCGAGTTGAGTATTTGCATAAGCAACTTCTCCAATAACAACCAGCAGGCGATCGCATCGGATTCGGCTCGATGTGATTTACCAACATCAAACCCATAATGTTTAATACCAATACACAGAAATGTGGCTACACTTCTGTGTATTAAAAACCAAACCCTGTACGGGTTTTGAAAGCACAAAATGGCTACGCCATTTTGTGCTTTGGTATAACTAGCTTTGGTAGCGATCGCGATGGTAAATGTGGCAATAAAAGCCTCGATAGCTCTACCGTACAGAGTTGAGTATGAGCCTTAAAAGTAATGCCCAAACAGTTTCATTGCTCCTCCAAATACTCCGCTACAGCATTCAACTCATCCATTGCTCGCAATAGGCGATCGCGCAAAGCATCGTCCAGATTGGGATTTTGTAAGGCAACCTTTTGGATGGCGGCTAACCACTTAGACATTGGTACATGGGTCACGGCGGCGTGTAGTCCCATATTGGTTAATACAGCTAGGTGAAAGCCTGTCATGTCTTGACCTCCGTAGTTATAGAAGCCATCCCATAGTTCCAGTTTATGAGGCGTAAATTCGTCGTACTGCTCAAAGTTGATGCCAGTCGGATTTAATTGGGGTTGTGGGAATGGTGGGGTGGGCATGATTATCTACACCTCTAAAGCTGTGAATAAAATTGTTTCAAATAAGGGATCGCCAAATGTCATCAATCGTAAGGATGGATGCTCATCAAAGATATCAGGATCGAAAGTAACTTGATAAGACTTTTGCTGTAATTGCATTGTCCAAACCTTGTCTCCTGCATCCTCAAAGGTGATGCCAGATTTTTGTATTAGCAGCGATCGCGTAAACAGTTGTTCGATCGCTTTAGCATCAAAGGGAGATGAATGATCGTTGACTAGATATTTTTGCGGTGAAATAATCCTTTGACCACTCTGCCATACATCTTCAATTTGACAAGCCAAGAAGCGATCGCTATTTTCTAAAGCTCTCTGAATTTTTGGGCAAGGCTGACCACCTGTAGCAAAGTAATCGACAGACAGGGTTTGCCAAAAATTGAGATTGTGCTGATCGGCGGGTTCGGCGAGGGTGGCGAAGTAATCACGGAAGGCATCGGGCGATCGTGTGTTGGTCGCTGACCTATCTCGAGATCTATGAGGTGAGTGCGTCAAACTTGGGACATATAATCCTTTACAGCATTATCAATGCTCAAGATGGGCAGCTATGCGATCGCCTATAATATCAACTAGATAGCTAGGATACTTTGTGAGATTAGCTGCTACAAATAGATCGTCAATATCTACCCACCAACGAAGAATTACAAGATTCTGACGATACGCCTGTGGATAACGAAGACCAGAATTTTTTACCAAATTTACTACTATTCACGAGGCGATCGCCTGTTAGCCGCGCACCTATCCTGAAATTTATATTGCTTTAACCGTGAAGTATTAGATTGAGGGCATTGAGTTTTCTGAAATGTTTGTTATATTTGGGTAATAGCGTGATTTTATTTGAAAATAAATTTCATAATTATTGCATTTGTAGGCAATATCAATTTGGAATATGAGTTAAGGATAGGCAGGGTTTTGATATGACTAGTTCTACTTCGCAAGGTACAAATAAGAAAGATGATTCTAGGGAAGTAGTTAATTCTAGTGATTTAGCGAGGGCAAGGGAACTTAGTAAAAAAGCTAGAGATTTAGCTAAGGATGGGAGGTTGGAGGAAGCGATCGCATTATTTGAAGAAGCTCTAGGGATCTCTCCGAATAATGCTGAAATTATTGCTGATTATGCGAAGGCAATGAGAGATGCTGGACAATATAGCAGAGCAAGCGAATTATTTGAAAAATGCTTGAAATTAGAGCCAGACAGCATTAAAAATATTTTTAGCTACATTAAAGTTTTAAATCATCAGAGAAACTTTATAAGAGTGTTTGAACTTTTTGAACACGGATTAGAACTTGAGCCAAATAATTTAAGCATTACTTCAGCATATGGTAGAGCAGCAGCAATGTCTGGTGATTATGAAAAAGCTAACAAGTTATTTGAGCGCGCTTTGCAGTTGGGTGGAAATAATTTGCCTACATTAAACAGTTATGCGAATGCCTTAGTACAACAAGGTCAATATCAACGAGCTAATGAATTGTTTGATAAATGTTTAGAAATAGATAGTAATAACATTCCTGCATTAAACAGTTACGCCAATGCATTACTACAGCAAGGACAGTATCAATTGGCTAGTGAATTGTTTGATAAATGCTTAAAATTAGATGGTAATGATTTTCGCAGATTAAATAATTATGCAAATGCTTTAGTACAACACGGTGAATATCAAAGAGCTTCTGAATTGTTTGAACATGCAATTCTACTTGACGATAAAAACTTTATTGTAATAAACAGTTATGCAAATGCGTTAGTAAGACAAGGTAAATATCAAAGAGCTTCTGAATTGTTCGATCGATGTTTAGAATTAGAGCCAGATGATTTTCGCACATTAAATAGCTATGCAATTTCGTTAGTGCAACAGGGAGAGTATCAACGGGCTAGCGAATTGTTTGAATATTCATTACAATTGGAGCCAAATAATATTCCTACACTAAATAGCTATGCAAACGCATTAGTAGAGCAATGTAAATATCAACGTGCTTCTGAATTATTTGAACAATGCTTAAAGTTAGAACCAAATAATTTGCGTACACTAAACGGTTACGCAAATGCGTTAGTAAAACAAGAAGAGTATCAACGGGCTAGTGAATTGTTTGAATATTCATTGCAATTAGAGCCAAATAATATTCCTACACTAAACAGCTACGCAAATGCGTTAGTAGAACAAGGAGAATATCAATATGCTAATGAATTGTTTGAAC
>JBJTVM010000549.1:0-3615 GCA_046081205.1 Pseudanabaena sp.
CCTGTATCAGGCTAGTGAAGTACAGGTTTGTTTCCCCGCCTTCGGCGGGGAAACAAACCTATTTACCTCGCTTGATTGAAAAACACTATATATCAATGAGCATAGGTAGATATATAAGTACCTGTGCAAAATAAATGAAAACTCGTAAAGTTTCACCCCGCAGGGGCGCAACTTTACGGGTTTTCATTTGTAATTAATTATGCTTAGTTACTTAGACTGTGCTTGAGAAGTCTCCTACTTAACATAAATTTCTGCTTTTACCCCCCTTAATCCCCTCTTGCAAATGGGTGAAACTTAAATCCTCCCCCTTTGCAAGGGGGAGTTAGAGAGGGTAAAAAATTCTCCAACATGCTCTTAGCTTACTTTTCTCGTTATCTTTTTACTTGAGATTTGACTATAATCAAGACGCTTAAACTTATTAGGAGATCGAAAATGGTTTCATTAGAAGAAGCAATTTTAACAGTTAATCAACTTTCAATTGAGCAAAGAGAAATGCTTTCAGAAATTGTTAAGAATCAAATGATTGAAGCCCGTCGAGAGGAAATTGCTCAAGATGCCAAAGAAGCGATCGCTGCCTTTCATCGAAGAGAACTAAAACCTCAACCCATAGAAGAAATAATTTCTGAACTACGAGCAACTTTGGCAGAAGACTAATGAGAGAAATAGTTTTAACACCAAAATTCAAACGAGCATTTCGGAAATTTGTCAAACGCAATTCTCAGCTTGAACCAAAACTGTTTCAAATATTACAACTGATGAAAGAAGACTTTTGCAACCCATTTAATTACTCATTCTAGCGATCGCTTTGCTGATACGAGAGAATTAGAAAAGGCGATCAATCGCTTAGTTTACAAACTCTATCAACTCACCTATGAAGAAGTAAAAATCATCGACTCAGAATTTGCACTAACTGAACAAGAATACACGGCAATTGAAATAGAGTGAAACTCTTGATATGAGCTAAATAATCTAATAAAAAGAGGAAACAGCAATGTCACAAATTAACACCCAAATCGATCCAGCAACCACCGACAAACTCACATATATCCAACAACAAACCAATCAGACCCTATCCGATATTTTGCGCGATGCCATAGACTCTTACTATCAAAAACTCAAACATCAAAAGCAAAAAACATCCTTTGAAATCCTCGAAGAATCGGGGTTTATCGGATGCTGCTCAGTTGAAAGTGACCTATCCGCAAACTACAAACAAGTCCTAGCAAAAGAACTTGAGGCTAAGTATGATCATCGCTGATACAGGATTTTGGTTAGCCCTAGCCGATCAACAAGACACCCATCACCAAGCCGCTAGACAAAAATTAAGAAAAATTGATGAAAGACTAATCACAACATGGTGTGTTGTCACCGAAACCTGCTATCTATTACTAAAAAGAAAAGGAGTACTTGCTCAATCTAAATTTATGGAATCGTTAGCAAATGGAGCCTTCGATACATTTAATCTACAACCCGATCACGCTCAAAGAATCGCCCAGCTCATGCAAAAATACGCCAATCTCCCAATGGACTTAGCCGATGCTTCGCTAGTCATTCTCGCCGAAGAACTAGGTCACGGTCGCATCTTGTCAGTAGATTATCGAGATTTCAACACCTATCGCTGGAAAAATACTCAACCATTTCAAAACCTTTTACAGTAAATAAAAATTCTCACTGCTAAATAAAGATGACCCTAAAGCTGATACGAGCGAATTAGAACAGGCGATCAATCGCTTAGTTTACAAACTCTATCAACTCACCTATGAAGAAGTAAAAATCATCGACCCAGAATTTGCACTTACAGAACAAGAATACACAGCAATTAAAATAGAGTGAAACTCTTAATATGAGCTAAACAAAATCAACCAACAACCAAAAATATATGAAAACCTCACTACTTAATCGAATCACCCAAACTGCTGGACAATGTGGTGGTCGTCCCTGCATTCGAGGAATGCGAATCCGCGTCACAGACATATTAGAAATGCTTGCCGAAAACGTTAGCATCACTGAAATATTAGAAGACTTTCCTGACTTAGAACTTGCAGACATTCAAGCTTGTCTAGTCTTTGCTGCACGCCGTACAGATTTTCCGAGACTAACCGCATGAATATCTGGATTGATGCCCAACTTCCACCCACACTCGCCAACTGGATATCCAGCAATTTTGATATAACAGCAATATCGCTAAAAGAACTATCGCTACGAGATGCCAAAGATATCGAAATATTTGAAGCCGCCAAATTTGCGATTGCAATCATTATGACAAAAGACAGTGACTTTATAGACCTAGTATGTCGTCTAGGTACACCACCTCAAATCCTATGGATTACCTGTGGCAACGTCACCAATCGTAACTTAAGGCAACTTCTCGCAGCAACTTTAACAGCAGCATTAGAACAAATTAAACAAGGAGAAGCGATCGTTGAGATAAGTAATAAGTAACTAAAAAAGCTGATCCTAAAGCTGATACAAGCGAATTAGAACAGGCGATCGACAACTTAATTTACAAACTCTATCAACTCACCTATGAAGAAGTAAAAATCATCGACCCAGAATTTGTACTAACAGAACAAGAATACACAGCAATTAAAATAGAATAGGAGGTAAATGACATGACACTTGCTGAACTACTCCCCGCCGCCCGAAAACTTACTGTAACGGAAAAAGTTAAACTAATTCGGATCCTTGCCGAAGATCTAGATACCGATGAAAACAATCAGCTATCAGAAAGTTCTAAAAATCAAAACTTGCCTACAACAATTACTCCAAAAAGTAAAAAACAACGTCCATTTGGTTTATGTGCTGGAGAGTTTGTAGTTCCTGAAGACTTTGATGCACCGCTACCAGAAGAAATCTTGAATGCTTTTGAAGGAAAATGAAAATTTTATTGGATACCCATATTTTTCTATGGTTTATTAGTGGAGATCAACGATTACCTACAAATGTACAAGAAATCATTCAAGATCTAGACAACGAAATTTATCTAAGCGTTGTGTCAACTTGGGAAGCGATTGTCAAATATCAATTAGGCAAATTACCATTACCAGAATCCCCTGAAATTTATTTTCCTAAATACTGCGATCGCCATCAAATTCTGAATCTTGACCTTGATCGAGCCAGTGTAACGCAACTAGCCAAACTCCCATCTTTACATCATGATCATTTTGAGGCACTGGTCAGCTAATGAGGGATAGGTGCTGAAACGTCCATTTCAAGCCGATAAAAAAGGCGGAAATACGTCGATCACGTTTTAGATGACCAGTGCCCAAATTAGCAGGATTAAAAGCCTGTTCCTGTGGCTATGACTGTAGAATTCTATTTACTATAGAAATTTCTGAAGAACAGACAGAAGCAATAGTCCTACTTGATATTGGTACTCACGATGAAGTCTACTAGCGATCGCTTTGCTGACACGAGCGAATTAGAAAAAGAGTGTGATCGCTTAGTTTACAGACTCTATCAACTCACCTATAAATTAATTTATAGAGAAACGGTTTTTTGGGTGAGATAGCGATCGCACAATACTAGAGCTACCATCGCCTCTACCATTGGCACTGCGCGAGGCAATACACATGGATCATGACGACCGCGACCTGTGAGTGTGGTGTCTTCACC
>JBJTVM010000550.1:0-5547 GCA_046081205.1 Pseudanabaena sp.
GCGCCGCCAATCATCTTTTAAGGCTTATAGACTTGCATTGCTATAGCAGATAAATAAGAGTAGCGATCGCCAGCATCAGCAGTGAAATATAAATGATTACTCGCCCCCATACCGCAACAAACAAACATAGTAAATCCCAAAAAGTTACTCTGGCTGTCCCATTCCATGCTGGACGAAAGCGGGCTATTTCAGCTTTTTCATAGGAATGGATCTGAGCAGTCGTCAAAATTTTGTAATGTAATCTGCCAAATGGATGGAGAAGTTTGAATTGTTGATAGCGATGGTGGGCATTTTTCCAGCGATTGCGTAAGTTTTTGGCTTTACCCACGTACAACACAATCCATAAAGCTGTGATGTAATACACTCCAGCATCTTGGGGTAATTCTTTTAACCTAGCAATAGGTTTAGATGGTAACCAAAAAATACGAAGCCATTCAGTCATAGGTAATTTACTATCCTAGGGAGCCTATTCACAGATATTTAGTTACTTTTGCACTATCTCCTTCAGAGTTAAGCGATAATCAAAGTGTTTTGCTCAAATAATCTAAATCATCTAGTTAGGTTTTGCTTATATGTCAGATTTTAATCGCGGCATCATGAAGTTTGAAAATGCAGATAGCCCTTTATCAATCGTGCTATCCAGCATTGTAGTTTTGAGTGCGATCGGGTTCCTGCTCTGGTGGGGATTCCAGACTGCTTATGTCTAAAGCTTAATATTGAATAAAAAGCGGCGCACTGCGCCGCTTTTTATTTATTAAAGCAATGCTTCGCGCGGCGCAAATTGAGCAAAACGGTAAAAATCGCTTAGCGATTTTTACCGTTTTGCACGTTCGTCGAATTGACGTTACAGCCTATTTATTGAGGCTTTGAGTAGTACAGAAATATTTTTGAAAGTAGCGCGAAGCGCCACTTTCAAAAATATTTTTGGGTTTTAAGTAAGCGCAAAGCGCTGTAAGCTAAAGCCAGTCTTTTTATAATCTTAGTGAATAATGACCGTTACCACATCTCAAGATGAACAACTCGGAGCCGCTATAGGAGCGATTCCTAGTGGTTTGTTTATTGTCACATCTCAACAAAATGGTAAAACTGCTACCATGCTCGCTTCATGGGTGCAGCAGGCTGGATTTAATCCTCCCTCCGTAACAATCATTGTTGGCAAAGGTAGACCCATTGAGTCTTTTTTGACCGTTGGCAGTCCAGTTGTAATTAATATTGCTGAAAAAGGAAATGGCAAAATTATCGGACATTTTGCCAAAGGTTTTGCTCCTGATGTTGATCCTTTTGATGGGGTGGAGACCGCTGCAGCCCCCAGTGGTCAGCCCTACCTAACTGAGGCGATCGCCTATCTTGATGCGACTGTTACAGGTAGTCTTGACGCAGGTGACCACACTGTAATCTTGGCGACGATCGCCGCAGGCGATCGCCTCCGTGATGGCGAACCTGCCATCCATACTCGCAAAAATGGCTTCAAATACTAAAAGAGTAGGGGCGCTTCGCGCCCCTACTCTTTATAGAGACAAAAATTATAGAGACAAAAAATAGTTGACATTAATTGCAATGTTTGTCATATTAATAAAGCGCTAAACGCAAGTAAGTGATTTATTAAAGCACTGACTAGGCTTAGATATGCGGGTGTGGCTCAGTGGTAGAGCATCTCCTTGCCAAGGAGAATGTCGTGGGTTCGAATCCCATCACCCGCTTAATAGTTGATAAAGTAAAGGAGACGCAAAGCGTCTCTTTTACTTTATGGATTTTACTGATGCAATTTGATTTAAAAGCTGCCTTATCTCATATTGATCTACCATCTGCTGAATGGATCGGCTTACGTGAAGTCAAAGAAATTAATACGACTCGATATGTACGCGATCGCAAGCCCCAGTCCAATGGACGCAGCCAGTCCCACGGTGTAATGATTGAAATCTTAGCTGACGGACAGTTTGGCTATGCTAGTACCAATCATCTCGACCTCGAAAATATCCAAATTACAGCGCAGAAAGCCTATCAACAAGCGAAAGCTGCTGCGAAATGGGCTGTACATCGCTTTACGATCGCTCAACGACCACAGGCGATCGGGCAGTACTTCTCACCATTTCTCAAACCGTCGGATGCGATCGCTGCACAAGAAATCAATGAACTCCTGATCGAAATCTGCGACACCTTAAAAGTATCTGACAAAATCGTCAAAACTAGTGCCTATGCAGTCATCACTGAAATTGAAACCAATTTTGCTAGTAGTAATGGCTCAGACATTTATCAAAAATTTCTGACCATAGCCACAGACTACGCGGCTACGGCTCAGGATGGCTCAATCATTCAACGCCGTGGTGATAACGGACAACTTGCGCGATGCAATCAAATCGGCATGGAAGTATTTGATCGCCAATCAATTTTGCGAAGGGCGCAAATTATCGGCGAACAAGCGATCGAACTACTCTCAGCAACCGAATGTCCTACGGAAACCACTGCGCTAGTCCTTGCACCAGATCAAATGTTGCTGCAAATCCATGAAAGCATCGGACATCCCTTAGAAATTGATCGCATCCTAGGAGATGAGCGCAATTACGCAGGTGGCAGCTTTATCAAACTTGAGGACTTTGGCAATATGCAGTATGGTTCACCATTAATGAACGTCTCCTTTGACCCCACGATGGCTGGCGAATTTGCTAGCTATGGCTTTGATGATGCAGGAATACCTGCCACCAAAGAATATTTGATCAAAGAAGGTAAGCTTTTGCGGGGACTAGGTAGTTCTGAAAGTCAAGTGCGATCGGGTATTGATGGCGTAGCTAATGCCAGAGCAACTTCGTGGAATCGTCCGGCAATTGATCGCATGGCAAATATTAACCTTGAGGCAGGCGAACAATCCTTTGAGGAAATCATCGTCAATATTGAAAGTGGCGTATATATGGAATCAAATCGCTCTTGGTCAATCGATGATTATCGCAATAAATTTCAATTTGGCTGCGAATACGCAAAACTCATCGAAAATGGCAAATTAACCAAAACTCTGCGTAATCCTAATTATCGCGGGATTACGAATCAATTCTGGAATAGCTTGACCAAAGTAGGCGATCGCCACACTGTCGAAGCCTATGGTTCGCCCTTTTGTGGTAAAGGTGAGCCTAACCAAGTAATCCGTGTAGGTCATGCTTCCCCCGTCTGTTTATTTGAAAACATTGAAGTTTTCGGCGGTGTTACCTAAAAAAATCAGGGCGCAAAGCGCCCTGATTTTTTAATTTAAGCCTAGTTGCTTCATTTCTTGTTCAAGGACATTTATTAAACCAGTGTCATCATTAGCACGGGCAACTTCCATACGGCGCTTGATTGAGGCTGATAAATTGGCTTTATGATTTGCAGTAGCTTCAGCCTTTCTTTGCAGATTATTCATCTCCAATATCCTTATAAATTACATATTGTTTATATATGAGTACCATAACATATAATTATCAAAGCGGTAGTATATGCTACCAATACTTTATTAAATCAATGTTAAGAAATTTCTTGGACTCTAAAAGAGAAAAGAGGTGCATTGCACCTCTTTTCTCTTTTAGAGTGTCTACTGAAGCAATTAGCCAGCAGTCAATGGTCGATAGGTTCTGTAATTAATTTCAGGGAATATATTGTCTATATATTCAATTTTCTCCAGCCAGCCAGCATCGATTGTGCCAGCCTCAATATCATCAAATAGTTTTTCCAAACGCATTAAGTGCGATCGCGTCCTTCTAACCGCATAGGGAACCATTGTGCCAGTACGCATAATGAAAGCCCAATCAGAAGACTGTGCCAAAAGCAACTCACGAGCTGCCTGATTTAAAGCTCTCCATTCCAGTTCATCCGCAGGTTCACGATAGGATAAATGAATCATCCGTTCTGCACCTTTATGTAAATGCTGATAAACCCAAGCATTTGTCTCATTTAGCCAATACTCATGGAAACCCTTATAACCCCAACTGGATTGAGCAGGACGTGATACCTGCTGAGTGGGGTTACCACGCAAATAATCAGCAAGATGCGTCATCTCAAAGGTCGTTTGATCGTAGTAGGACTTACGAATCAAAAAGTCAATAAACCAAGGCCCTTCATACCACCAATGTCCAAACAGCTCTGCATCATAGGGAGATACCACAAGTGGCGGACGACCCATCATATTATGTAGATAGCCAACTTGCCTTTCACGGTTTTGCATGAAGTTTGTTGCATGTTCAGCAGCCTTTTCTTTTGCCCAGTAAGGATCGTAAAGCTGTTTTGCATCTAGCCCAAAATCAGTTCCTGTAATACGGTGGTATTTGACACCTGTATTTTTACGCTGGCCATTAGGCATAATAAACGGCTTGATGTACTCATACTCGGCTTCCCATCCTAAATCTTTGTAAAACTCCCGATAAACTGCATTTCCGGGATAGCCAACCTTTGACGACCATACTTGCTGCGATGACTCATGATCGCGAGCAAATGCAGCTACACCTGTTTCTGTAAAAACAGGCGCATATGTGCCAAACCGAGGTCGAGGCTGACCATACAAAAGCCCATGTCCATCGGTCAGAAAATAGCGCAGTCCAACATCCGCTAATAATCTCTCTAATCCGTCGTAATAAGCGCATTCTGGCAACCAAATTCCATTTGGTGCGCGTCCAAATTCTTGGGTGTAATGTTCAACTGCGACTTCTAGTTGCGCCCAGACTGCCTCTGGGTACATTTTCATCAGTGGCAGATAACCATGAGTCGCT
This sequence comes from Pseudanabaena sp., assembly GCA_046081205.1. Classification (GTDB taxonomy): domain Bacteria; phylum Cyanobacteriota; class Cyanobacteriia; order Pseudanabaenales; family Pseudanabaenaceae; genus Pseudanabaena. The sequence goes on from JBJTVM010000550.1 coordinate 4,728, forward strand.
CCACAGGTAATAATTTCCAGATTATTTGTATCTTGAAATTGCTTAAACGCAGTTACTAGATCGCCGCCGTATTTTTCCCAAGTTTCGCGAGTTTCGGCAAATTCTTTAACATAGTACTCAGCCAGATACTTGACATGACCATTGTGTTCATTGCGAATAACTTCAAGCTCAACCAATTGCTGTAACAGAGCCAGATGCTTATCATAACGTTCTTGCAAAAGTGGATCGCGCAACATTGATACCAATGGCGGGGTCATGCTCATGGTCATTTTAAAATCAATACCATCTCGCCTCAGCCCCTCATATACTTTGATTAGGGGAATATAAGTCTCGGTGATCGCCTCATATAGCCATTCTTCTTCAAGTACGTAGTCGCTTTCGGGGTGGCGGACGTAAGGCAGGTGAGCGTGTAAGACCAGCGCGAGATATCCAATGCTCATAGATCTTCTTTTCCTAAAAAGTCTTTAAATTAGCCTATAGTGCTAAAAATGGCAGAATTTCAACATCGGGCAGACAAAGATAGATGCTGCCTGTTCAGATACTGAAATTTATTCAATTAGTCTGACAACGGTTTTTTAAGCAAATAAAGTACGTTAACCCTAATTTAAAGGGTAGAGTCTCGGTACTGTGGTTATGCTGGTAAAAGCTGCTATCTCTAAATGTGATTTCATTTTTTAAGGCATTTTTAAAGTAATTTTAAGCTATTGATGTACCCAATGTAATTATGTATACATCCTGATGATTGTGAGTAAATCACAGATACAGCCTGATGAGGCTTTAAGTAGTACAGAAAAATTTTGAAAGCGGCGCTTCGCGCCGC
>JBJTVM010000551.1:0-2234 GCA_046081205.1 Pseudanabaena sp.
GGGTATATAAAAAGAAGCAAGTGGGCTTTACCTACTTGCTTCTTTTTGGCTTTTGGTTACAGAATAGTAGCAATCATTCGCTTCACCAAAATTCAAGATGCTGAATTTAAACGAAATTATGTCACTTGCTCGCCCGATCGCTTGGGGTGCGGGAGATATTCTGATGAAGTACTATCAGGAGCCTCAAGACTTAGAAATCAAGTTTAAGGGGGGCGAAGAGGGCAATGTGACTTCCGCAGATTTGGCGGCTAATGATTTCATCTTGAGTCAGTTAAAGCAAGCGTTTGGCACTGAGAACTTTGCCTATCTCAGCGAAGAAACCGAAGATAGTATCGATCGCCTTGAGCATGAATGGGTGTGGATCATTGATCCGATGGATGGCACGAGTGACTTCATTCGTCGGACTAATGAGTTTGCGGTGCATATTGGCTTGACCTATCGTCAGCGTCCTGTTCTGGGACTCGTGGCTACTCCTGCTCAGGATCGTCTTTTTCAAGGCATGTTGGGTAATGGGGCATATATCGAGACTAGAGATGGGTTACAGCAACGTATCCAAGTTTCTAACAAGGTCAAACTCGATCAAATGGTGGTAGTGGCAAGTCGCAGTCATCGCAATTATCAACTCGAAAGTATTCTCCAACAATTGCCTAAGGCTGCTGAAATCGCGGTTGGTAGCATTGGGGGTAAATTTGCGGCGATCGCTTCAGGTAACGCGGATGTTTATATCTCGGTCTCAGGCAAATCTGCGCCTAAGGATTGGGACTATTGCGCTCCTGAAATTATTTTGACCGAAGCGGGCGGACAACTCACCCATGCTGATTTGTCATTACTGTCTTACAACAATTTAGAATTGCGCCAGTGGGGAACGATCGTGGCAAGTAATGGGCATTGTCATCACGAAATCTGCCAAATTAGCCAAGATGCGATCGCGCCGATCAAAAATTAGAATGGGCAATGTGTGGCCTACTTTTTGTAGTTACGAGAAACGCTGAGATTGGGGCTTGGAGACCAAGCCCCTACCTTTACAAATATGTAGGGATTTGGTCTCTAAATCCTCTCCTTTCTAGATGACATGAAAACATGATGAAGATCCCTGTTCTACGTAATATCAGTCAGTAAAGTTAGGACACTTAGAAATTTAAGGAACAATGGGCTTAATCTCATTGTCTGAGTTGATTATGAAACTACAAGTAATTTTGATTGGTGCTGCTGTAGTCGTTGGCGCAATGGCTATCACTAATCCCAGTAAAGAACGTTACATTGAGTATGCAACCGAGCAATTGTCGGAAACTGGTAAAAACTCAATTTGTGCGGGAGATAATGTCCCGATCGCGGCTCAGCAATCCTGCAAATTTGCGATCTCTCAGGGGAAAGGGGTAATCAAATCATTGGTTGAGAACTCGACTAAGCAGCAAAATTTTGTAGTACTCAGTCTTTACGCAACTGATCTGCCAAACCAAAAAGTAACCACAGTAGGTGTATTTGGCAATTTCTTCATGTTCAAATAAAAATCGTCAGTTCGACGAAAGCCGCAAATGGCGATATCGAAATCACGTAAAAAAAGGTGGTGCATTGCACCGCCTTTTTTAGTGATTTTGCTGATCGAATTTTTCTAAAGTTTTCCAGACTGATTTCAAAAGTTGATCTAGTCCTTTTTTGGAAGCCGCAGAAATAGCGATAATTGGTAGATCAAACTGTGCAGCGATCGCCTCCACATCTTCAGGCAACATCGCATCAATCTTATTTAAAGCCAGAATTTGCGGCTTATCAGCTAATCCATGACCATAGGCAACTAGCTCTTCTTGAATAGTGTGATAGGCCGTTAAGGGATCATCTTGAGTGACATCAATCAGATGAATTAATAGTTTTGTGCGTTCTACATGTCGCAAAAAGTCATGCCCCAAGCCAATACCCTCAGAAGCCCCTTCAATCAACCCTGGAATATCGGCAAATACCACCCCATCACCCGATAGCTTGGATACAACCCCTAAATTTGGGACAAGAGTAGTAAAGGGATAGTCGGCAATTTTCGGACGTGCTGCCGAAACTACCGAAATTAAAGTTGATTTGCCTGCATTTGGCATTCCAATGATGCCTACTTCCGCAATGAGCTTTAGCTCTAAATAAAGAGATAGTTCTTCCCCTGGTAATCCAGGCAAAGCATAGTCAGGAGCGCGGTTTTGATTACTCAAGAAATGTTTATTGCCTAAGCCACCTTTACCCCCTTTGGCTAC
>JBJTVM010000552.1:0-2367 GCA_046081205.1 Pseudanabaena sp.
ATGCTTCTCCCATAGCTACGCATCCGACCCTTTCACAGCCATCAGCCATAATGTCGCCTGTACGCTTGCCCGCATCAAGAACTTTATTCACCGCTAATTCAATCGCATCAGCAGCATCCCCTTCATTAAAGGCATAGCGCAACATCATCGCGGCACTCAAGACTTGAGCCAGAGGATTAGCCAAATCCTTACCAGCAATATCAGGAGCCGAACCATGCACAGGTTCAAACACTCCAGGTTTACCAGCTTCGCCAAGGCTAGCCGATGGCAACATGCCAATACTTCCCGTCAACATTGCTGCCGCATCGGAGAGAATATCACCAAAAAGATTGCTAGTGAGAATCACATCAAACTGTTTCGGATTGCGAATAATCTGCATGGCAGCATTATCCACATACATATGGGACAATTTCACATCAGGATATTCGCTAGCAATAGTCGTCACGCGATCGCGCCATAGTTGCGATACTTCCAAGACATTGGACTTGTCAACAGAGCAAACCGAGCCACGACGCTTTTGAGCCGCTTCAAAACCTACTCTGGCAATGCGATCGATTTCTGGCTCAGTATAAACCATCGTATTAAAGCCACGCCGCACACCATTTTCATCGGTGACGATGCCCTTGGGCTTCCCAAAATAAATTCCACCCGTCAGTTCACGCACCACTAAAATATCCACGCCTTCCACAACTTCACGCTTCAAAGTCGATGCATCAATTAATTGGGGCAAAATCTGAGCAGGACGTAAATTTGCAAATAAGCCCATACCGCCACGCAAGCCCAGCAATGCTTGTTCAGGACGTAAATTTGAGGGCATGGTGTCCCACTTTTCACCGCCAACAGCCGCCAGTAATACGGCATCACTATTCTTACAAAGTTGCAAAGTTTCATCGGGCAGAGGATGCCCCGTCGCATCGATCGCTGCACCACCAACTAGAGCCGTCTCGAAAGCAAAGGTAATATCAAATTTTGGGGCGATCTCCTGTAGCACCGCCACCGCTACTTTCATAATTTCGGGACCAATCCCATCACCAGGGAGCAGGGTAATCTTATAGTTTTTAGACATCACAACAAGTACAAAGACAGATTTTCTAACATAACATTACGGGAGTTCGATAACCGTCAGTTAAGACTTTGTAAGAAAAGCGATCGCCTCGACGTGAGATGTTTGTGGGAAGAAATCGATGGGTTGAATGCGGGTGAGTTGGTAGCGATCGCCTTCGCATAATAATTTTAAATCTCGCGCTTGAGTGGCGGGATTGCAACTGACATAGACAAGGCGATCGGGAGGATTTTCGCGTAAAAAATTAATTACTTCTGGTTCACAACCTTTGCGGGGAGGATCGAGGATCACGATATCGGGTTGGAGATTGAGGGTGCTGATTAATTCTTCGACCTTGCCAGTATGAAAAACCACATTGTCAATGCCATTGAGATCAGCGTTGAGTTTGCCTTGGGCTGTGGCTTGGGGTTGGATTTCGATCGCGATCGCCTGTTTGACTTGTTCAGCTAATGGCAATGCGATCGTGCCAATACCTGCATAGGCATCTAAGAGAATTTCCGTTCCTTCGAGATTAAGTTCTGCTTCAATAATTTTAAGCATCCTTTCGGCTTGCTCAGTATAAACCTGAAAGAAAGTATCACCACGCAAACGGAAGGTTAAACCTGCAAACTTCTCCAATAGATAATCTTTGCCAGCAATGCAACGGCTTTCTTTGCCAAAAATGGCATTGGTTTTATCGGGATTGCAATTGAGAATTACGCCAACTACTTTGTCATAGCGTTCTAGCCATGTTTGAGCAAATACTGCCAAGTTTGGGACATCCCAATCTCTTGTTACTAAAGTAATCAGAATCTCACCTGTGGATCTACCAATGCGAAGTCCTAAGTGGCGAAGCATTCCTGTATGGGTTTTCTCGTCATAGATTTCCCAGCATTGGTTGTGAATATCCATTTTTAATTCAGCAAGCATCGGATCGAGCCTTTCGTCTTGGGCAGGGCATTGATTGAGATTAACAATTTTGTGGCTTCCCTTCTGATAGTAACCTGCTTTCAGATTGCCATCTTGACCAGTGGCGAGGGGATAGGTCACTTTGTTGCGGTAATGTAAACTATCGGCTGCACCAACAATGGGTGAAATTAGATCTTTGAGAACTTCAGGGTTAAATCCCCCAATTCTCTGTAACGCTTGCTGGACAATATTTTGTTTGGTTCTTAATTGAGCAGGATAGCTAACTGCTTGCCATTGACAACCACCACATTTATCTGCAACGATGCAACTCGGACGGACGCGATCGCTTGATGGCGCAAGAATTTTCTCAATACTCCCATGGGCAAAGTTCTTTTTTACAAATTCTAGTTTTGCAG
>JBJTVM010000553.1:0-1439 GCA_046081205.1 Pseudanabaena sp.
CCAGTCATGGGTAATCCTTGATTGACGCGCTCGTATGCGTACATCGTAATAGTGGCTACATCGTGAGTTAACAAGATACGCCCCTCGTTCGCTGCCCATTCCAAAATAATTGGATCATCAGTATTTCTCAACCCTACGTCTTGAACACGAATTACATCCAATGTAGGCAAACGTCTCATTAGACCGCGCAATATAGAGCCGTTAAAGTTTTCGTCAGTTAGAAGGCGCATTTTATCTCGATTCTTTTTGTGACTGACGTGCAATCAAGCGCTGCCTCAGATTTGCTAGGTCGTGTTTTTGGGTAAGTTGTTGCCTAAGTTTTTGAGTCTGTTGACTGCGTTGTTCCAAATAATTGTCAATTTCCTTGCGATGGTTTAGATAATAGGCGATCGCACTGTATATGTCTTCTAAATGAAGAACTGAATACTGAATAGCAATTTCTTCAGGAGTGCAGCCATTGTGATAGGAAGCAAGCAGACTATCAAGTGTTACCCTACTTGACCCGATGCGAACCCCTCCAGCTTCATCCCAACGAAAAGGAGGTGATATTACTTGAAACTTGTCTGGGGCGCTCATTAGGGACATATTGAATCTTAGTCGAACTTTACTAGTACATTGTAGTATAGCAATCCTAAAAGAATCGTGAGAAACCAAATTGGATAACAAGGTGCTTAAGCCCCCTGTCTTTCTCACCAATCAAATAGGATTGCTATAGATTGTCCTAGAAAAACAAAAATGCGATCGCATGGTTTCTGCCTCAGAGATTTAGCTGAGCGATCACAATTACACAAAAATTACTTTTTGAACTTACATACAGCAGTTAACACTTTACCCATCTCAGTATTTTCTGTTAAAAGCATTTTTCCACCCTTCATAGTCATTTTGAGTGGTTTGCTTTGACCGTTCACAATAACAGCTTGCTTGCTTTCAGTAACTACTTTAGTTTTACAACTACCTGTAAATTGGCTAGTACTAGCTGAAATCCCATTTTGATGACTGGGTAATGCGATCATCTGATCGTAAGTTATGCTATCACCTCGTTTTTGGATTGTAGTGCTGTTGAAGTGATATCTGTATCCTCTAGAGTCTTTTGCGACATACACCCATTTATTACTGGCGAAGCAAGGGGACGACAGACAGAATGAAGATAAAATACCGAAAATCCCTACCAACCAAGCTTTTTTCATGTTAAATACCTTTTTCAAAAAATATGAATCTAAGTTAATTGAGAACTGAATAATTTCGCTATCCATTCCTTGGTAGTTTCGTAGTTCTTTGCATCTAGATAAACTGCTGCAACTAAAGCTTCAAAAGTTTCTCCTAACACGGAAGATTGTTGAGCGATGCCTTGCTTTTGCTCACCCAAGCCAAAACGGATAAATGATGCAATATCAAGCTCTCGAAACAGGTTTCCCAAACTTTCTCTTTTTTCAAGCTCG
>JBJTVM010000554.1:0-5023 GCA_046081205.1 Pseudanabaena sp.
CTTATGGTGAGGGATAAATGTGGCATATTTCAGAGATTCCACAAAGATTAGTAAGGGCTTTTGCGCCAGTAGTTCTTTGGGAAACACATCCAGATTTAGCTGATCATAAAGGATAAATAGGACGCGATCGCCATTTCTTAATTGCTGTTCTATCTTCTCTGAAATCGGATAATTTTCGATTTGCGAGAGAAATTCGCGGGCAGTTTCTAACATAAATATCGACTTGCATATAATAGAGGCGTTGCATTGCAACGCCTCTATTATAGATTAGGCTTTGACTAAACCGCTATGACGCAGTAGTGGTGCAGTGCTAGGTTCACGTCCTCGGAAGGTTTTGAATACTTCCATCGGATGTTTGCTACCACCGAGAGCCAAAACTGTATCACGGTAGAGTCTGCCCGTTGAAGCGATCGCCTGTTCATTTTCCAGTCCTGCTTCTTCAAAAGCAGCAAAGGCATCAGCACTGAGGACTTCTGCCCACTTGTAGCTGTAATAACCTGCGGCATAACCTCCAGCGAAAATATGTCCAAAAGAACAGAGGAAATTATCTTCTGGCAAAGGAGGAATTACCATTGTGGTTTCCGCAAGACGCGATCGCAATTGCATTGGTGTTTCCGAGCCGCCGACTTCATGGCGATGGTGCAACTCGATATCCACAAGGCTGAAATGCAACTGACGCAGCATTCCTGAGCCACTCATGTAGTTTTTGGAGTCAACCAGCTTTTGGAAGTAGCTTTCAGGGAGAGTTTCACCCGTCTCATAATGCTTTGCCATGCCAAACAAGGTAGCGCGATCGTAGCACCAGTTTTCCATGAATTGGCTTGGCAATTCCACTGCATCCCATTCGACGTTATTAATACCTGATGCGCCTGAATAGTCAACCTTGGTTAACATATGCTGCAAGCCATGTCCAAACTCATGGAAGAGGGTTTCAACTTCACCAAAGGTCATTAGGCTCGGCTTACCATCAACAGGGGGAGACTGGTTACAAATCAGGTAGGCAACAGGTAAACGGGTAATCGTCTTGCCTTCTTCGGTCACCTTGGCACGTCCGATGCAATCATTCATCCATGCGCCACCACGCTTTTCCGCAGGACGACTATAGGGATCGAGGTAGAAATAAGCGATCGATTGATTCTGCTCATCTTGAATTTCAAAGAAGCGGACACTTTCATGCCAAATTGGAGCCTTGCCATCGGCAGGTACTACGGTAACTCCAAACAGACGCTTAACGAGTGCAAATAAACCTTCAAGAACTTGAGGTAATGGGAAGTAAGGACGCAATTCTTCCACGGTGAAGCTAAACTTAGCTTCACGTTGACGTTCTGCCCAGTAAGACGTATCCCAATGCTTCAGTTCTTCTGTTTCGCCTTGAGATTTAGCAAATTCCTTTAATTCTGCAAATTCTGCAATGGCGGCAGTGTAACTTGATTGGCGCAATTCTTCCAGCAATTTCTCAACGGCATCGACATTGGGAGCCATCTTCCGAGCAAGGCTCAATTCTGCATAGGTAGAGTAGCCAAGTAAATTTGCCTTTTGTTTTCGCAATTCGAGAATGCGATCGATTAATTGAGAATTATCAAATTCACCACTGGCGGCACGACTAACAAAGGCGCGATAGAGCTTTTCTCGCAAATCACGACGACGGCTATGTTGCATAAATGGTACATAGCTGGGATAGTCGAGGGTGATACACCAAGGGCCATCTTCAGGGGTGGCTTTATCATCGCCATCTAGACGAGATGCTTGAGCAGCTTGGGCTAATAGACTTGGAGGCAAACCTTCGATCTCTTCAGCTTTATTCAGCGTCATGCTAAATTCTTTGGTGGCATCAAGCACATGATTAGAGAAGTTAGTGGAAAGTTCAGCAAGTTCCATTTGGATCGCATTAAACTTTTCTTTAGCTTCACCTTCCAAGCCAACGCCTGATAGTTCGGCATCACGGATCGCCGCTTCAACGATACGTTTTTGAGCAGGTTCGAGGTTGTCCCACTCTGATGATCCATAAATTGCTTTATAAGCCCTATAAACTGGCTGGCTCTGACTAAAGCGGTTAAAAAATTCGATCACCTTAGGCTGCACGACTTTGTGTGCTTCCCGTAAGGCTGCACTATTTTTTACACTCAATAAATGCTCGATCGCACCCCATGCCCAACCAATGCGCTCAGTCAAGCGCTCTAGCGGTTCGACTAGTCCTGACCATGTAGGTTGGAGGGTTGCTTCTAGGTCAGTCAATCCTGCGCTAGTTTCTTCAAGCAATTGGGTGATGGCAGGAATCACATGATCAGAGTTGATGTCTGGAAATGGTGGTAAACCTTTGCCAATCAAGAGCGGATTAATAACATCACTCATAGATTAATTTTAAGAATTGTAAACAACTATATTGATTATATATCAATGCATAGTCATGACTAGTGGTGACTGATGCATTAATTTAGGGCGGATATTCCTACAGTTAGTCCTTGACAAACTTGAGTAAGAAAATCTAAATCAAGGGTTTCTAGCTGATCGCTACTTTTGTGATAGTGCGGATTTCGCATGTTAGCAGTATCGGTAACCATCAGAGCCTTATAACCAGCATCCCAAAAAGGAGCATGATCGCTGCGGCGAGTATCGGGTATGGCTAAGCCACGCCAACCTACGGGAAGCCATTCGCAGGGTAGATAAGATTTCAGATGCTTTTTCAAATGGATCAGGTCAGGAATTGTGGGAATGCTCCCAATAAGCCCAATAAAGTCACCTGTATTGGGATAGAACTTATCTAATCCTGCGGGATAATATTGCGAATTAGGAGTGCGATCGCAATAGCCCAACATCTCCAAAGAAATCATCAGACGTATTTTTTGCTGATCATCCTTGAGCTTATCTGCATAGGCTGTACTACCTAATAATCCATATTCCTCCATATCAAAGGCAATTAATTGAATGGGATATTTAATAGGATTTGCCGAGAAATATTCAGCGAATTCAAGAAGTACCGCCACACCTGAACCATTATCATCTGCACCCACACAGCCCGCCACCGTGTCGTAATGTGCGCCAATGATTAAAGGCGATCGCTTTTTAGCAGAATTAGACTCTATTTGCAAAATCAAGTTCTGATGAATATTGCCATTGATTTCAAACTTATGGATGAGAACTTCACCAAATTTTGCAAAATGCGATCGGATATATTCTCGAGCAAATAAATGCCCAGCCGATGCATAGTATGGATTACGCTCTATCACCAATCTTTCTAGATGTTGAATTAATCGAAGTTGTAGGGTTTGCATCATTAATTACGAATAACTTACTGCACTTTGCGCTGACTTAGAACCCAGAAATATGTTTAAAAGTGGCACTAAGCAACGCTTTCAAAATCATTTCTGTACTATTTAAAACATCAGGAAAACATTCTCTTTAAGGAATTATAAAATCATCATTGGGTAGCATTTTTACATTTACAATTTACATTTACAAAAACAACATAAGAAGTTGATAATTATTGTATTAGTGATTGTGGTAATCATGATATGGGAATAATGAAGGCTAAGGTTGCAACTAAACTGAAAATACGACCAGTAGACTCGTCAGAACTCACAAAACCCAACGAAACTATTGATGTACCCGTAGGTAAAACCTATGGATTCGATAAATTTGAACCTGCTGACAATGGACATCTAAAAGTTATATTGGCGGCTAACAGTGGAACTTTTTTCGTTTTTCCTCCGCATTGGGATGGGTTAGTCCCTGACACTCCTCAAATTGTTAGTAAAAAGCAAGCTGATACCTTCTTTGGTAGGCAAATTAGTGAAGTCCAACTTCAAGATTTAAATTCTTGCCTTGTTCGTTACAAAATTACTACTGCACCTAGATTGCGACATTTTCTTAGTCAAATTGCCCATGAGTCAGGTGGATTGAGATATACACAAGAAATTGCTAGTGGTGCAGACTATGAAGGTCGAGAGGATTTGGGTAACGTGAATCCAGGAGATGGCCCTAAGTATAAAGGGGCTGGGGTGATTCAGCTTACGGGACGTGCCAATTACCAAGCGTTTAGTAAAGCGATCGGCGATCCTAAAGTGATGGATGGAGTTGCCTATGTTGCGACAAAGTATCCATTTACTAGTGCTGGTTTTTGGTGGGACAACAATAAAATGAATGCTTTGTGCGATCGCGGGGCAACGGTCAAAGAGGTAACTTTGCGGGTTAATGGTGGCTATAACGGACTAGCGGATCGCCAGCAATATTACGACAAAGCTTGTGGCATCTTTGCCTAATTGTTGCTTAAATCTCGCATAAAAAAGCACTGCTTTGCAGTGCTTTTTTATGCAAACCTAAGCTGGGGACGAGACTCGAACTCGTGACCTACTGATTACAAATCAGTTGCTCTACCAACTGAGCTACACCAGCAAATTTAATCCTTTGGTAGGATAACAGAATAGCGCTCGCTTTAGCAACATTTATTTTAAAAGTAGAAGCCGTAATTAGTGATGACTCTACTTTTGCCTGTCAAGTGGTTGACGTTCTCAGAATATCCCTACAAAATGCTTAGTAGGAAAAGTTTTGCTCTGCTTAGAAATAATATTTCGACAACATCGAAATCCTCAAATATTCGGCATGAAAAACAAAAAATATCACCGCAAACGTAGATTAATCACAAGGACATGGCTAGGACAAGCGATCGCACCCAACAAGCAAATCATTATAAAACCCTAAGAATTAGCTATGGCGCTGATCCTGCTGAAGTCAAAAGTGCTTACCGTGGTCTGGTCAAAGAATTTCACCCCGATTGCAATCATCATCTGGACAATCATGATGATATAGCCTCAATCAATCTCGCTTACGAAGTCCTTAGCAACCCCCAATCTCGCGCCCATTATGATCGCAGTCTTGGCATTAAACACTCGCCTAATGGTGGATCTCAACGTGGATCTCAACATGGCTGTCAACAGGGAGTAAAGCGATCGCCATCCAAGCGAGAGACTCACCTCAACGAAGATCAGAAGCTTGAACGTTGGTTTAAGCAAGTTTACGAACCGAT
>JBJTVM010000555.1:0-8019 GCA_046081205.1 Pseudanabaena sp.
CTACCTCTCCCTTCAGCACTTGACTTACGGATTTCACCCACTTAATGAAGCTATTTTGCATTTGTTGCGGGTCTAATCTCGCAAACACTCTGGCAAATGTGTCATCACAGGGGATTCCGTTCGGTAGTTCCAGAAATGTCCCTAGCCATTCTTGTTTTGATTTGCCGAATAGCTCTATGTCTTCCCAGTTTTCTGCCCCACTTATCACTGCGCAAATTGCTATCTCGATTATGTCTAGTAAGTTATGCTCTTTCCCTCGGTTATCTCGTGGATCTTCTACTCCCTCAAAGTGGCTCAGTAAACTAACTGCGATAGGACTATTCATTAAGGTTTGACTTTTTTATTGTCTCCTTATTTTATTCACTTTTTTATGCGGTTGCCCTGAGCATAAACCATACACCTAAACGTATATGCCTAAAAAGCATTAGAATTAGTACTACAGTATAATCATTCAAGCTAATGAAACTTCCTAACGGGGACAGAGCCGAACTGGGAGATAAACTCGAACGCTATTGTCTGAACTATGAACATCAGAAAGGTAAACATAAAGCCCTGCTTTTTGAAAAACGTCTTGGTATTACCATCGCCAATAAAGAGATTCTAGAATTGTCTCTAAAAGAGGCTGCTATTGAAGGCGAAGCTGAACTTTATAAGGTAGATCAATATGGCACTCACTACGATCTTGCATTTGAACTTCATACTGATGTTGGTGAATCACTAATTCTGAGTTGTTGGATTATTAAAATTACTGAAGACTTTCCACGCCTTACGAATACTTACCCTATTGATTAGAAAAACAACTATGAACGAAATCCAAGAATATGACCTTGTTGCTTTAACAGAAGATGCGATCGCTACGCATAAAGTCACTCATCAGCAAATCCTACTACGACGAGGACAAATGGGAACAGTTTTAATGTCCTTTGATAACAAAGCATTCCTCATCGACTTTACCGATAAAAAAGGTAATACCTTCGCTATGGAAACAATCGAACCTGTCAAGCTATTACGCCTTATCAATGAACCTGAATTAGTCTATTCATGACTCAGTCTTAGCGATCGCCTATGCGCTTAACCACGGGATGAGAAGGCGATCGCCCTTTACCAGATTGCTACAATAAACACAGTTCTAACCAACTGAAATCGTCATGACCATTCAAGACATCGAACAGCAGTTTCTCAACATATCACTCGCCGACCGAGCCGCGATCGTCCAACGCCTCACCAAAACCCTAAGCAAAAGCGGCAAAGGCATCACCAAAACAGCAGGTGTTTGTGGAGGGGAAGCTTGCATTGCAGGAACCCGAATAGCAGTTTGGTTACTAGTCGAAGCCCAACAACTTGGGATCACCGAAGCCCAACTACTACAAGACTACTCCCACATCACCGCCGCCGATCTCGTTAATGCATGGACTTATGCCGAAGCCTATCCCGAAGAAATTGCTGCCGTAATTCTTGCAAATAACGAGGCAGCCTAACCAATGGCACAAAGCATGGCAACTCGAATTAATGAAGCGATCTCTACTCAAGAATCTTTACAAGGTAAACTTATTAGAGTTGTGCGCCCATCAAATTAGGAGCAATCGCCATTAACCAAATTGCGACAATAAAAATAATTCGTTGTTCTTGAATCTTAGGCAAAGAGAAAATATGCTTGCCATATCTCAACAACCCAGAATGTCCATTAAAGAGTACCTTGAATGGGAACCCCAGCAAGATCTCCGCCATGAATATATCGATGGTGAAGTATTAGCCATGACAGGCGGCACAATCGCCCATAACGACATTACTCTCAACCTCTACAGAACCCTATATCCCCAAGTGCGATCGCGAGGATGCCGCATCAACGTCGCTGATGTCAAAGTGCAAGTTACCCCCAATAGCCCCTATTACTATCCCGATGTCGTCGTCAGTTGCGATCCTCAAGATCTCAACGCCCATAAATTCATCCAAAGTCCAACCATAATTGCCGAAGTTCTCTCACCTGGAACCAGTGCCAGAGATCGCGGCGAGAAGTTTACCAACTATCTCACCATCCCCAGCTTACAAGAATATCTACTCATCAACTCCGACAAAATCTCAGTAGAGCGCTACGCACGCGGCGAAGGTAGAATGTGGCTGTATTATCCCTATATTGCTTGTGATACGATTACCCTATCAAGTCTTGGTTTTGAGTTTGCGATCGAGCTTCTCTATGAAGGAATTGTATTTCAACTAGAATAGAGAATCCTTGATGATCGCCAAATTGTCGAACTTCTAGCAAGTCAACCCAGTCCTGAAGCAATCCTCGCTATCCGTTTGGTGTTAAAACTTGACAGCGCAAAACTCAGTGTCTGCAAGAACGATCACTGCCGTCAACAGTCAGGGTAAAACTTCTCAATTACTTTTATCTGACAAATTTAAGTTTTTCAGTATTTGTGACAAAGAAATCTGTGAATAGGCTCATGACAGTGCGATCGCGGACTTTGATGTTTGCCGTTAGCGACATTCCCGACTGCAAATTAATTCTGCGTCCATTAGTTTCTAAGAATTGCTTTTCAATCTGCACCTTTGCAGGAAATCGATAGGTTGGATTAGTCTGGTCAGGGGGCAACGCATCAGAACCAATAGAGACTAACTTGCCCTTCACATCACCAAACTCCGTAAAAGGGAAAGAATCAATTCTAACATCTACAGCCATACCTTCTTTAACAAAACCAATATCTTGATTACTAATAAATACCTTCACTACGAGAAGATCGTCAGGCACAATTTTTAATACAACTTCTCCAGCATTAGGGTTCGCTACATATCCCAGCCCAGCTTTTAGGTCAAATACTGTACCGGAAGCAGGAGCGCGAAGTTCTTGATTTTTGAGTAATACTTCTGATTGTTTGATTTGACTCTCTACTTCTACCAGTCTCTTCGTATTTTCCACTAGGGCTTTGGTAAACTGACTATCAATTTCAGCAATACGCTTTGTATTGTCAGCAATTTGGCTAGTCAACTCTTTGCGGGTAATGTCAAAGGTATTATTCAGTCTCGCTTGTCCCTCAGCGATCGCTGACTGAATTCGCATTTCCTCCCGTGCTAACTGCCGAATTTCCGACTCTGTAGCAAGTACCTGTTGTTGTTGTTTGAGATATTGGACACGGGAAATTGCTCCTTCTTTAACAGCAACATCTAGATCTTCAAGAATTTTGGAGTCAATTGCCAAGGCGTTGGCTTTACTGGCTCGGTTAATTCGAGTTTGATTTAATTGTTCGAGAGATTGAGCGATATTTGCTTCAGCAGCTTGCGATCGTGAATCGAGTTCTGCCCTTGAAGCGAGGAGCCGATCCTGCTGATCGCCTGTTAAATTTGCTCCACCACCATTAATTTGCATCCGATATAGCTGCATTTCTGTCATTAATGCTTCGCGATTTCGAGCTAGAGCAAAAAATTCCACAGGAACAGCACTCACTGTTACTCCATCAATTTTTGAGGCTTTGCCATTGAGAACTTCACGATAAAACTGATTTTCTTGTTGGAGATTTTTGCGGAGTTTTTGCAATGATTCAAGCTGAGACTTGGCTACAGTTTCATCAATCCGCAATAGTAATTCACCTTCTTTGACTTTTTGTCCATCTTTAATCAATACTTCCTTAAGTACACCATTAGCAGGAATACGGACTTCCTTAACTGCTCCCTGAGGTTCGAGTTTGCCCTGAGCAGGTATTGATTCTTCAATCTTGGCGACTGAGGCCCAAATGATTGCGATCGTAACCGAACCAACTAATGTCCATAAAATTGCAGGAATCCATTTCGGTGATTGCCTCAAGGCTAAGGGTTGATCGAAATTACTTTTTTTGACGATCGCTTGAGTAGGTTTCTCCAAACCACCATTAGAAACTATATTTTCGGGAGAGATCGTGGTTAATTTTGGAGTTGATTGATTGCTGTTATTATTTGTCATGATCTTTTTACCTTTATTTTATCGTTAGTCTCCATGTGCTAAAACCCAGAAGTGAGTGGCGGCGATTTGCATCGCTCACTTCTAGATTTTAAGAATCACCTGCTGCTTCTTGTTGGCGATATAAACAGAAATAGCGATCTTGCAAAGCCATTAACTCTAAATGAGTTCCTTGTTCGGCGACCTTTCCTTGATCCATTAACAAAATCAAGTCAGCACTACGGATCGTAGCAAGGCGATGGGTAATAAAGAAGACCGTGCGTCCACGAAACTCCTCTGCAAGGTTTAGACAGACTTGGCGCTCAGTATTGTAGTCAAGTGCGCTAGTCGCTTCATCTAAAATTAGTAATTGCGGCTTTTGCAGAATAGTGCGCGCGATCGCAATTCTTTGTCTTTGCCCACCCGAAAGCGAAGCGCCGCGTTCTCCCACTCGCGACTCATAACCTTGAGGGAGTTGCATAATAAAGTCATGGGCGCAAGCAGTTCGAGCCGCTGCCACAATCTCATCGGGCGTAGCATCAGGATTGGTTAAGGCAATGTTTTGCTGCACCGTACCATCAAATAGCAAGGTATCTTGCAAAACAACACCTATCTGTCGCCGCAATGAATAAAGCTCTACTTTGCCAATATCATACTCATCGATAAAAACTCTACCAGCTTCAGGTTCATAGAGCCTCGACATTAATTTAGTCAGGGTGCTTTTACCTGCTCCACTAGTACCGACAACGCCAACAAATTGACCATGGGGAACATCTAAATTAACGTTGTTTAGCTGCAAAGGGCCATTGGGATTAAAACGAAAATTCACATTCTCATAGCGCACCGCTCCTTTAATGGCAGGCATGGGAATATTACGCCGACCTGCTTCTTCCTGCTCTTGGGGATGATTAATGATATCGCTGAGACGTTCTAATGAAAGGGCGGTCTCTTGGAAATTTTGCCAAAGTTGAATCAAACGCAAAAGGGGAGATGTTGTATAACCTGCAATAATCCGAAACGCGATTAGCTGTCCTAGAGATAGCTTGCCATCGAGTACCAAAAAAGCCCCAACCCATAACAGCAATAGATTAGAAAACTGATTTAGAAACTGACTTATGGAACCTGCGGTAGTAGAAGTTACCACGGTCTTAAATCCATCAGAAATATAGCGAGCATAGCGGCGTTGCCATTCCCAACGTGACTGCAACTCGATACTCTGAGCCTTAACGGTCTGAATACCTGAAACAACTTCCACTAAATATGACTGAGTTTCGGCATTCCGCTCGGCTTTATTGCGAAGTTGCCCCCTGACGATGGGCGCAACGATAAAGGTCAGCAGTGCAAACAAAGGAACGGTTGCCAGTGCCACGAGAGTTAACAACCAGCTATAACAAATCATCACCACGATATAAACAACCGAAAACACTGCGTCAAGGACAACAGTGAGCGCCGTTCCTGTCAAAAATTGGCGGATATTTTCGAGTTCGCCGATCCGACTAGAGAGTTCTCCTACCGATCGCTTCTCAAAGTAGCGCAAAGGTAATCTCACCAAATGATCAATGGTTTCGGAGCCGAGGGTTAAGTCAATTCGATTAGTTGTATTTACAAATAGATAAGTTCTGAGAGCAGTAATTAAGGCTTCAAAGAAAGCGATCGTTAAAAGCAGAATTCCCAAAATGTTTAAGGAAGGTAGGGAATTTTGCATAATTACTTTATCAATGATGACTTGGGTAATCAGCGGATTTGCTAGCCCTAATAGCTGCACAAAAAAGGAGGCAACCAAAACCGTGATTAAAGGATTGCGGTAACGCTTGAGGGATGGCCAAAACCAAGATAGACCAAATTTTTGTTGGGGAGTATCTTTGGTCGGCTGAATTAGTAAAATTTGTCCCGATTCGCCCCAAAGATCAGCAAATTGAGCAGTCTTCTTGGTGACTATTCCCTGTTCAGGAATACCTAACACCTGTTCACGATCGCTAGTTTTGTAAAGTATCGCAAAGGTATCTTGCCAAGGTAATAAAGCTGGTGTGGGAACCTGACTAATGGCACTCGCAGGAATCGTTACCAATTGTCCATTGAGTCCCATCAGTTCAGCGATCATACCGCATAACTGCAAAGAGATACTTTGAGAACGATCATATTGATTACCGATCGCTCGTTTGATCACATGACGATTAAAGGGCATACTCCAATATTTAGCTAACATCTCAAAACATGCCACTGATGCATCAATGGGACCGCGCCCATAGATATATGGAAAGTCTTGAGGTTTGCGATCGCCGCGATCGCTAACAGTCGGCAAATCAGGAGCATAGGGAATATCGAAGGCAGTAGGATGGGCTGGTAATTCGTTCACTATCTCCGTAGCAACAGCAAAATCATCGTGCAAGCCAATTAAACGCAAATAGCTAGACTCTGGAATCTCAAAAACAGTGCGATTTGGTTCAACTCTTGTCCCCAAAGGAATTGTGATATTTTGTCCACCACTAACGAGCCACACAAAATCAGGATCAAGCGGCGGGATGGAATTTTTCCCCGCAGGTAAAGTCAGAACTCGCGCATCCTGCCATGCATTGCGAGCCTGCTCTATAAAATCTTTAGGGGACTGAGCACGGCGATCCATCTCGATCGCAAATAGATCGAATACTTCTGCTGGGGAAACTTGGGAGATAAAAGCTTTCTTAAAAGTGGGATAGCGATCGCAAAGTTGGAAAAAATCCGTTGCGTCTAAGGACAAAAAAGTACTTTCAACAGAAGCGATCGCCGTTTCGCAAGGCAAATCACGGATCAAACTCGTCCATCCGATTACCGCGCCAGTTTTGAGAGTTTCTAAAGTCTGAGGTGCTGTCGCCTTTGGTATTTGCACCAATAGCCTTGCTTGCCCTTCCCATAGAAATAACACTTGCGCTGGCATAGTCTCTCGACGCAATATCAACTGTCCCATCCGATAGCGCAAGGGCTGAAGGCGATCGCTTATTTCTTTGATGATCGAGTGATCAAGATTTTGGAATAAGGGGATACGCTCAATGAGATCTTGAATAGCATTACTGTTGGCAAACATCGTCGTTAACTTATAAGGAACTTAAGGAGCAAAAGCAATGGTTTCTTAGTCATATGATCAAGATTTTTTTGGCGAATTTTCCTCTTGTAAAAGCTCTTCAAACAGTTGATTGAGAAGCACCTGAGTAGTCTGATCGTCAAACTGAGCAGGCACAAACTTTTCTAGCCGTAAAATCACAAACCATTCTTCTAAAGGAAAAGGCGGATGGACTTGCTGGGGGAGGCTATGGCGCAATCTCTCCGCGATCGCGGGAGGCAGTTTATTAAGCAATAATGGTCCAATCATGCCACCTGTTTGCGCTTCTACACCCTGAGAATATTGAGATGCAATCTCTGCAAAAGTCTGTTCACCATCTTGAATCCGAAAGAATAGTTCTTGCAAAATCTCAGGATTTTTATGGCGAATCAGCGAATAAATCACCCGATCTAAGCTGGTTCTACGATTTAGAAAAGTTGATTCGAGACGATTTGCCCAAGTCTGATGCTTAAATTTTTCGACCTTAAACTCGCGTAGAGCGATCGCCTTTAGCTGCTCGTCAGTAAGACTATAAGCCTGACAATAATTTTGGAAGGCTTCTTGCGAAACTAACTTATAGCGCTGCTGAAATTGTTGCAGAGCCAAATTAATTTCTTCGGGTTCAAGGGTAATAGTAGCGATCACGCGATCAATCGCTAGTTCGCGCTTAAAACTTGGCAACAAGCGATAGAGCGCTAAAAGCTCCCCAAAATTCCCTTCCTCAATTTTAAGATTATCAATTGTCAAGCAACCCACCATAATTTCTTAGAATTAATTATCATAATTCTGGTCAGCAATGCTGTAGTGGTTTGAACTTTGGGTGAAAATAATATTAATTTATATATATTTCAGGACAGGTACATCTTGATTAATTCTATAAGTAGCTAAGCATGATTAATTACAAAGCAAACCCCTTAAAGTTGCGCCCCGCTGAGGTGCAACTTTAAGGGGTTTGGTAATTTATATTGCACAGGCACTTAGCTAGCTATTCTCATTATGAAACTGATTTTGGTGTTTCCAGTGCCTTCGGCAC
>JBJTVM010000556.1:0-2996 GCA_046081205.1 Pseudanabaena sp.
CAGATCTAGCTCGTCTAGGGGAATCGATTTTTGAAAGCTAATTAAATGAGGATTTTCGACTTTAGGAACGCCGTCGGAGGCAATGGTCATATAGGGAACATAGCCCATGCGTCCTTGCTCGATCGCTTTTAAAATTGCTTGCTGAATCCCTTTGACATCAAGCATTTTGGGGAAGGTGGGGGCTTTAAAAAAGAAGTTAACCAGATCTTCGCCTTTGATATAACCAGTTGCCGAAGTCTCTAGTACTGATAGCTGGATTAATTTATTCGGTTGGATTGATTCAAAGACATGGCTTTTGAGGGCATCTAATACTCGATCTTGCAGGTTTTGACTGGTATTCAGTTGGGATTGCAAATCAATTTTTTCTAAGCGAATTGGGTTAATCGCATCGGTGCAGGGCAATGGCAACAGCATATATTCGTACAGTCGCCGCATCGCCGCCGTAAGCTCACTACTAGCATCTTTAGCTTTGAGATCAAGCTCTTCGAGATCTTCGGGACTAAATTTATATTTAGCTTTTTGGTTTTTTAACGAGGCGATCGCTAGGGCAATTATCGCTCCCCGTCTCGCTTTATCTAGCTGTAGTTTATTGGGAATCACGAAAGCCAGAGCATTTTTATATTCGCGTTTGCGATCCTCTAGCCAAAGCATCGCTTCGGTGAGGACGCTTTCAGCATTTTTTTCTGCCCATTCGGGACTGAGATAGGCGATCGTAAATTGATTTTGGCGATCGCTGATGGCACTAGGTTCCTTTGCCCAGATATTCACTTTACCTCTGGCAACTTGCAAGGATTTGGTGAGTTCGGCTCGGATTTTTTCTAAAACATCATCACTGCTGATTTTACTTTCTTCATCGGTGATCAGCTTATTGAGATTGGGTTTGGTTTCAAATCGGTAGTGCTTGTTGGCATAGTGCAGATAGAGTAACTGATCGCGCAAATCGCTGAGGGTGGCGGAAATAGTGGTGCGGTCTAGCCCCGCGCGCAAACAGGCGGAGATAATATCCTGTTCTAACACGCCGCGATCTTCGCCAACTTTTGCGCCAAAGGAATAGAGCATAATCGCGGTAGCAAGACGTGTCCCGACTTGCATATGGGCGATCGCAGGTGCATCTTGAGCTAGGCGTTGATCGATCGCTTTGACCTTAGCTTTTCGCCCCGTCAGATCGGCACTGATTACCGCATCATAGGCATTACGCTCACCGATTTGTGTAAAAAATGCTTGGCGCGTATCGGTGTCGTGAAGGGGAATATCGCTGGGGCTGATTAATAAAGAATTGTCTTGGCTATGCCAGAGGGCATGAATTGATCGCGCTAGAAATTGCAATGCGCCGCGTGTGCGTTGATAGCTGGGTAAACTGCCCCAACGGTAATACATCAGATCGAGCAGATCGGGATGGAAGGGATAACTAAATTGAATCCGTTCAGCCAGAATTTCGGCTTGTTGTCTGATTTCTTGTTTACCGCGTTCGGTTTCTTCGTAGCTCTCGCGAAAACGGCGAAATAACTCGGATTGGTGACGGGCAATCTCGGCGATCACTTCAGGTGTGCCAATATTGGCAAATAGTCGTCTCTGCACGACTTTCATCACTTCATCGCCAGCGACGGGTTCTTTTTTGGCATCGATGCGACTGACCAATTTATCGAGGGTATTTAATAAGCCTTCTTCCCCTAATGCTTCTTGAACACTGGCTTGCAAGGAATACACAAGTACGGTATTCGGTAAATCTTTGACAACTTCAGTGAGGCGTTGGGTAAAGATCAAAACCTGCTTGCCAAAGCTGGAATCACCCACGGGTAAAGCCATCGCATTCTCGACATAAATCAAAAATTCATCAAGCAGGATTAAGTTAGGTCGATCGCCTAAAATTTTGCGTAATAGGTCATTACCTGGACAAATGCGTAAACGGTCTTGTTCAGTGATCGCCGCAAATGCGGATGCGCCGCCAATTTCCCAAGCGATATAGCCCCAAGGGGTGAGGACGGTACTACCATCGGCGACTGCGATGCCTTCGGTGATGCCGCGATCGGTGCCAAAAAAGGCGGCGATATTTACCTGTTGTGGATTTGGTAATGTTGCTAATTCAGGAATATTGGTTAACTGGGTACGGTTTTTGGTGATGTGATAGAGGGCAATCAGGGAGTGAGTTTTGCCGCCGCCAAAGGGTGTGCGTAATTGCAAAACGCGATCGCCTGTTTCGCCACAGAGTCCTTTTAAAACTATTTCTAATAAATTGCGTAATTCTTTAGTGAGATAGGTTGCATTAAAAAAGCGATCGGCTTTCAGATAAATATCTGAACATTGGGGATCTTGGCGGACGACCTGCCCCAAACTAGCGGCATAGATCGAGCTATCGAGTTTACCCTCAAGGATATCTTGATGGGGCGTGACAACTTGTGTCCAAGGTTTGAGTTGATAGGCGCTAGTCATGGGTTTTATAGTTTATGGTTTTGGGTTTATTTTTTTTGAATTAGGGGCTGTTTGAAAAGTTTTGATCCCCCTAAATCCCCCTTAAAAAGGGGGACTTTTTAATCTTTTCCCCCCTTTCGTAAGGGGGGGTAGGGGGGATCAATCGGTATTTTTAGCGAATGTTTAAACTTCTCAAACAGGCTCTAGGGTGCGATGATTTGAGCTAAACGACGCAAAATTTGTAGAACTGTCGGCAGATCGTCATCGGGCGGGAAAATCGAGAATAGTAATGATGTGGCATAGATGGGCACGTTACCTGTGGCCTCTAGTTTGATAAATCGGTATTCGCTGCCATTGGTGATTAGTCCGAAGGTGGTTTTCGCAGGGTTAGGGCTAGCCAACATATAGGCAAGGGCTTGGGGTAAGGCTTTATGTAATGAAAAACTACTGCTTTTCGATTCGATTACTAATATCCATAAACTCTGTTGAATGACGAGAATATCGATGCGTCCGCGATAGATAGTTTCGCCATCGATCGCGGATATGGTGATTGATTCTTCGTCAGCGATCGCAAATTGGGAGCTATA
>JBJTVM010000557.1:0-19276 GCA_046081205.1 Pseudanabaena sp.
CAAAAACCAAACTATGAGTGGCGGCGCGAAGCGCCGCCACTCATAGTTTGGTTTAGTAATGAAGGCTATGATCCCAAATAAGCCTCTAAAACTTTTGGATCGCTTTGAATTTCGGCGGGTGAGCCGTCGGCGAGATTGTGACCTTCGGCTAAGACCCAGACGCGATCGCATTGGGACATAATCACATCCATATTGTGTTCGATAATTAAAAAGCTCAAGCCTTCTTGATTTAACTTATGGATCAGGCCACAAATCTCTTCTATCAAGGCAGGATTGACCCCCGCCGCAGGTTCATCGAGCAAGATTAATTTGGGGTCAGTCATCAAAGCGCGGGCAATTTCTAATAATTTGCGCTGACCACCTGACAGGCAACCTGCATAATCATCCGCCATCCGCGATAAGCCCACTGACTCAAGAATATGTCTCGCCTTTTCGCGGTTTTCCCGTTCTTGCGCCGCAATTTTTTGACCCTGAAACCAAGTATTCCAAAACTTTTCGCCGACTTGATTCTGCGCGGCTAGCAACATATTTTCTTGCACTGATAAGCGCGACAGAACTCGCGGCACTTGAAAGGTGCGAATCATGCCGAGTTTGGCGATCGCATGGGGCGGCTTACCTTGAATTGGCATTCCGTCAAATTGCACTGTGCCGCGATCGGGCTTCAGAAAGTTTGATAGCAGTCCAAAAAATGTGGTTTTTCCTGCCCCATTGGGTCCAATTAATCCTGTGATGCTACCTGCGGGTACTTCAATGCGAGCATTGCTGACGGCATGAATACCACCAAAGGATTTCGAGATGTTTTCAGCTTTAAGTATTGGGGCGATCGACATAGAAAATTAGAGCTTGGTTTAATTTTGTGATTAGAGATTAGCTTTTGGCTTTTGTCCCTTTTTTGTAGATATATTTTGTAGTTTTTGGATTTGTTTTAGGGTTAGCCCAGTTAACTGAGCCACCAAATCTGGAGACATATTAGAACGCAACATATTGAGCGCAATTTGGTTAGTCGCCTCAACCTTGCCCTTAGCTAAGCCCTCAGCTTTGCCCTTAGCTAAGCCCTCAGCTTTGCCTTTAGCTAAACCTTTAGCTTCTCCTTTAGCTAAACCCTCGCGCAAAATTTCTTGATAGACTACAGACTCTTCCATGATCTCACTCCTGAGTAATCTTTGAATTACTTCATGATCTAATGCTAACCCAGAGATAATAGCTGTGGCAGCAGCGACATTACTTTTAACCTTTTTATCTTCAATATTGTTAATTATTTGGGCGACTTCTCGTAAGGTTTCCGCACGATCGCCTGTTTTTGTTAAAACTGCCAAAGGCAACAGTCCTTGATACTGTTGAAAAATTTCTGTAGGCTGCTCCCAAAGACGAATGACATTAAATTCGTGATTTAACTTTTTAGTGTTGAAGCTTGATTGATGTACCAGTGATGATTTTGTTTCTCTTAAGTAGATGACGGTCTGATGAATATCCTTAGTGGGATATTTGCCATAGAGCCGCAAATAGTAATTAGCCATCCGATAAGCCATTGAGTCATCGGTCTTAGTTTGAAATTCTAGATGGACAATCACTTCTGCTGATTCTAAAAGAATTACTGAATCAGCACGGAGTGGATCGCTGGAGAGTTCCGATGGTTCCAGTTTTGTCAGAGAGATAGGCTCCCCCAAGAGCCAACTAGCAAAGTCGGTGGGGAAGTTTTCGACTAAAAACTTACAGGTATTGTCATACATCGTTCAGTTGCGACCTATCAAGAAAATCAACATTTTCGTAGAGGGCAGATAAGGGGAACTGGAGATCAATGCTAGTTATGTGAATCAGAGGATCATATTGCTCAAAAGTTGTCTGCTCGATCGCTATAGACTGATATTCCCAAGTACGATCGCTATATCTTTGATAAAACTCGACACTAGGACGCTCTGAGTCGATCAGGATATAGGCTTGCAGCGTATCGATCACCATATAACTCTGCTGCTTAATACCGCGATCGCGTGCTTCGGTGGTAGGAGATAAAACTTCCGCAATCAACACAGGATATTGCAAAAAATCACGGGAGAAGCGATCGCGTTCATCGCAAGACACAACCACATCGGGATAATAGTATTTTCGAGGGCTAACA
The DNA here is from genome assembly GCA_046081205.1 of Pseudanabaena sp. GTDB lineage: Bacteria > Cyanobacteriota > Cyanobacteriia > Pseudanabaenales > Pseudanabaenaceae > Pseudanabaena. The sequence goes on from JBJTVM010000557.1 coordinate 2,117, forward strand.
AGAACCTTAGCGTCGCTGATCGAGATCTTGCATCCTTTTCCACGCAAATGAGCAAGTAGTAATGCTCCTAAATTAAGAGGAATTTGGCTGTGAGGGATTGTGCCGCCAGTCATCGCGATGATTTTTCCGTTTTCATATTCATATTTTTCTTCTTGCTGGCTTTCCCAATCAAGGTACTCGTCGGCAGACATGATGACTTGATGATCTGCTTGAATTAATTGTGGTTGAGCAATCATCGACCTAATCTCCTAAAACAACATTTAGTCACAATCCCTAAACCGCCATCGCCTGAACAGGAGCAGCGATCGCGCCAGCTACTGGCAACTCACAGCGATCTTGATACACGCTTAAGTCAAACCAGAATGTCGTACCAACACCGACCTCACTCTTGATATGGATCTCACTGTGATGCTTTTCGACAATATTGCGGACAATCGATAGACCTAAGCCTGTACCTTCGAGAGTGTGAACTTTATCCTCGACACGATAAAAGCGATCAAACACGCGATCGCAATCTTCGGGCGGAATCCCATGCCCTGTATCCTCCACCTCGACACGGATGTAATTAATGGTGCGATGGGGCTGAGTAGTGGTTTGATCTTGCCAAGGATAGATCCTAATCGTGACTTTGCCGCCCATATCCGTAAATTTCAGCGCATTGCCAACTAGGTTAGATAGCACTTGCAAAATCAAATCGTAATTGCCCCATATTCTCTCTAAATCTGGCGCAATTTCATGAATCAGCTCAATCCCCTTCGATGAAGCATTGAGTTTATACGTTCTTACCGTTTGCTCAACAGTCTCTGATAGATCGATCGCCGAGAAATGATATTGACGACCTGACTCTAATCGAGATAGATCCAGCACATCATTGACTAGACGGGTAAGGCGATCGGTTTCGTTATTTGCCGTACCGAGAAATTCTTTTTTCTGATCTTCGCTTAGTTCATCACCATACTCATGCAAAGTCTCGATAAAGGACTTGATATTAAATAAAGGTGTGCGTAACTCATGGCTAACATTACTAATAAATCGACTTTGCGCCGCATTTAGCTCCACCTCACGGGTGATGTCCTGAATCGTGATCGCAATCCCCTTAACAGCATTACTAGAACTTAATACACTAGTAATCCAAATCCGAAAGGCATGGGCTAGCACAGAATCACCTTTATCACCCGATGCCATAATCCGAAATTCGCCACCCTCCCGATCGCCTGTGGCAATCTGCATCAGCGATCGCCCTAACTCTTCACTAATACGTTCAGGCAAAATATTCAAAATACTTTTATACTTCCAGTCTCCCTTGCTCGACTCTTGATCCCAACCCATAATCTTGATCGCCGCAGGATTGGCAAGTACGATCCGCATATCTGAGTCGAGTAATAAAGCCCCATCAGCGATCGTGGATACTAAAGTTTCGAGCTTTGCTTTCTCGGCGGTCAATTCCTCAATATTTTGCTCTTCATATTTTTTGAGGCGTTGCGCCATGTCATTAAAGCTGCGAATTAATTCCCCCAATTCGCCGCCAAAGGGCAAATCGATACGTTGCTTAAAATTGCCACTAGCAATATTTTGTACCCCAGCTACAAGTTCCCGCAACGGTCTTGTAATCGTTACCGAATTTGATGCTGCCCCCAAAATTACCATCGCCCAAATTGATACAAATACAGCCGTAGTCACATCTAGGGTCAAACTGGACGAAGCAACCGCCGTGGGATTAGGGTTAATCCCGATCGCAATGATCCCTAAAGATTTACCTTCATGCTGCAAATTTACAAATATATCCGTGACTTCACCCTGAGGCGTAATGTGTTGCCTGACCAAAGGGCGATCGGGACGCGTCATTGGATCTTCAGGTAGCTGAATACGTCGCCTGATACTTAAAGAATTTTTTACCTCATTAGAGTTAAATGGGATCCCGTAAAAAATCTCGCCATCGGGATCAGCATAGAGAATGTAGCGAATGCTAGAGCTACTATCATAAAATTCTTTAGATAGGCGAGTTAGTTCCTGAAGATCGTTTTTGGCTACTAAGGGGGCTACATTAGCGGCAAGCAATAACCCCAAATCTTTGCCAAAGCGCGTATCATTGAGGCGAGCATCGGTCTGAATATCGTTAACTGCCCAAAAAGTGACAGCGCTCATCAGCAAAGAAACTAATAGCGTTATCAAAGCCATGAGTTTGGTTTGCAGTGAGAATTCTGTCCACCAACGTTTGGGGGTATTGTAAATTTGAAGCAAAAAGTTCATTTTTTTGTAGTCATTTGGTTGGATATTGTTGGATATTTGTTGGATATTTGTGTGACTTTTCGTTTAATATGTGCGATCGAAACGCAAGGATGAGGATCTCAAGATGGATGAGTCTAGCATTGTCAATGCGATAGAGGCAGACCTTCAAAACTATAAGGTAAAAACCCAAATCCGCCGCAAAGAATCTCAATTACATGTCCTGATCACCACAGCAGATGGTGATGATGTTGACTATGCCTCTCTCTATGATATTGTGAAAAGCCGTATTGATAAGCTACCAATCGAGGGGGCGGATAGCTTAGTTGTATATGGTAGGTTGTCTGGAGCAAAGCACCCAGAATGGCATAAAACCGCAGATATTAAGCCCCCCTTACCATTAATTGAACTTGATCTTGAAGAACTAGAAGAATTCGGTGATATTGACGCAATTAAAAATCTGTCATTTAACAGTGATGAGACAGAGATTCAAAGCGCAAATTTTGAACCTGAACTTGAATCTGAATCAGAGGTCTCCGATGACTTAAACAGTTTTAAAAATAGTATTGACAATGATCTAAAAACAGCTGCAAATAAAGCGATGCTTGCTCAGGATGTGCAGGAGCAATCTATCCATGCTCCCGACGAAATCAACGATATCAACAACACCGATTTTGATTTAGGCAATATCAACTTGCAAGCACTTAACTTAGATAGCCTTCAGCAAAATGCTTTTGAGCCAGTAGCCTTTGATAAAGATCCTTTTGGAGTAAATGGTCAAGAATCAAAACCACAATCAGACGTAGAACAGAAGCAATCTTGGGCAGATAAGGATGAAGACTTTAACTTTGATTCTCCAACTGTAGCTGCGACACCAATGCCCTTGCCCCCACCCCCGCCGACTGCCAAGCGTACTGCCCAAAAGCCTACCTCTACTGTCGAAGCAGAACATGAGCCAATTAAAACTGCCTATCCAAAGGATAAGTCATTAATGTTTTCTGTGGCTTTTGGTGTTGTAGCGATCGCCATTGTCGGTTTCTGTGGCTGGCTAGTGTGGGATCGTTCTACCCAGCAACAATATCTAGCCGATGCCAGAAATTTTAGCAACCAAGATCTTAATCCCAAGAAAATTACGAAGTTAGAAGCTCTGACTGGCACACGTAATCGCTTACAAACGATCATTTCGCAGCTAGAAGAAATTTCTGATCGACCTGCTTCGCTATATGCTGATGCTCAGACTGAGTTAGCAACCCTGCGTCCAAAATTAGCTGAATTTGATCGCAAAATCAATGTCGAACAGGCGGCCAATAAAAATCTAGAATCCTCGAAGAATGTCACGATTGAGGCGGCGAAGCTAACCCAAAATCCACCTCATAAGTCAACTGTTTGGAAATCTGCCCAAGAGAAACGGCAACAAGCTTTAAAGCAGTTAGAAGAGATTCCTACTGACTCTGTTTTATATGGAGATGCTCAACAACGTATTAAGGCTTACCGCCCAGAATTAGTCCAAATTAGCAAATGGGTAGAAATCCAACAAAGGGCTGAGTCAGCAGCTAGCACGGTCAGTCCTGCTACGGTAAATCAGCTTAAACAGTTGAAGTCTACTGCTCCAGAGAAGCAAAAGTATTTACCTCAATGCCAAACTATTTTGCAACCCCAAGTTTCTAATGCTGAATCACAGAGAACAGGATTCCCAATCCCTACTTTGACTAGCTATCTATGTGCCTATTTCTGGGATTCATAGAAAGTTACTCATGACTTAGTGCTGTTTTCGCTCAAACGAACCACAAGAATAAATTTAAAAGCTTTGCTTAGCAATGCTTTCAAGTTTATTCTTGGCTTGGGTTTGAACGCAAAGCATTGACGTACTGGATAGTGTACGATTGCGAGATGTCAGGTTGAAGCCTATCTTGAGTGAAAACCTTCGTAGAGGAAGGCGACGTTTGCGGGTACTAAAAAAAGCTTTTCACTTAGGAACAATAGAACGCGATAAGCTCGATCTATCTATAAGAAGTTGGTTTGCCCATCTCGCACATGCCCATAGTTGACATCTACGCCAGAAAATTATTGCTAGCCTAGAAGAACAGTAGGGTGTGCATAGTTATTCTCAATCCGCTAAACATAAAGTAATTGATTGGCAATTTCGTCAGCAGTCATTGAGTCCAGCAAAATCATGACCCGATTGACAATTTCATAGGGACTTTTTTGAGGAACTACAATAATTCCTGAATGGGTGAGATTGGCTTGCGCGTACTGCAAGTGTAAATCTTCGTAATCAACTCGGTTGTGAGTCAAAATGCAACGTTCATTAGCAGCAGCATAGGCTAGTTGCTCTTGATCGGATTTACCTAACATATCGCTCTTTTGAACTGTGACGGCATCAATACCACGCGATCGCAATAGTGTGGCGACCATGTTATTCATATCTTCATCAAGATATAAGCTGGCGAATATTTTCACAGGTTTTGAATTGCTGCTTTTACGGCTGGATGAATTAAATGCTCTGGGACTCGATTGCGATCGATATATTCATTTATTTCTGCTTGATTATCTTGATAGAAGCTCAGAGCATCGAATACTTGTGCCAATGTTAGCTGTGGCAAGCAGTTAGGAATTTCTTCAGGAGATGTGCCTAATCTCCATAAGCCCACGATCGCTCTAACAGAGGTATTCGTGCCAATGATGATTGGTTCGCCTGTGGATTTGCGGGTCACATAACGAGATGTGGTGGTCGATCTTTGAGGTATAGCGAGTGTCATAGCTATCTTTATACTTAGCTTTTAAACAATCCTATCATTTACAATCTAGAACCAATCGCGATCGCCAACCCTAGTAAAATTGTTAAATCCTCATTTTTACCTTTTACCTTTTACCTTTTTCCTTGACATATGAGCGTCATCCCAATTTATACAAGTCAAAGCAAGACGGCTCGGTATTTTATCGAGACTTTACCGAACAATGTCTCTTTAGAATGGGACTTGCCTACCACTATTCTGCTTTTCTTTTATTAATAAATATTACGATAAAATACAGTAAATATTCTTGTAATAGTCGGTGTGACTTTAGATGACTTATTCTCTGCGAATTGTGGATATGGCTGAAAGCGATCGCCCTCGCGAAAGGTTACTCAGTCAGGGCGTTCGCAGTTTATCCAATGCAGAATTAATCGCAATTCTATTAGGCACAGGACAAGGCGCAGGTAAACTCTCAGCCGTGGGCTTAGGACAGCTAATCTTGCAAACCATTGGCAAAGACCGCACTAGCGATCCTGTAGCGGCTTTGCAAACCGTCTCACCGCAAGAACTCATGCAAATAGAAGGTGTGGGACCTGCCAAAGCAACCGCCATCTTAGCAGCGATCGAGCTAGGCAAGAGAGCGCTCTACGCCAAGCCACCTGATTTGACCGAAGTTACCGATCCATCAGTTGCCGCCGCCGCTCTCAGCCAAGACCTAATGTGGCAACCTCAAGAACGTCTCGCCGTAGTGATGCTCGATAATAAAAATCGGATTATCGCCCAACGTATTATCACCATTGGCACAGCCACAGAGACCCTTGCTCATCCCCGTGATATTTTCCGAGAAGTTCTCAAAAGTGGTGCAGTGCGTCTAATCGTGGCGCACAATCATCCTTCTGGCAATACTTCTCCAAGTCCCGAAGACATTACGCTTACTCGTCAACTACTAGAAGCCGCGAGAATGCTCAGCATTCCACTTTTGGATCATTTGATTTTAGGAAATGGAACCTTTTCCAGTATTCGCGAAACTTCAACATTATGGCAAGAAGTTCCCCAATCAGAATAAAGTATCAGCGATCGCTCTGAAATTCTACCACCATCCATTTATAGCAAAGATCCCCGACTTCTTGTACTTCATCAAAGATCACTTACAAATTCACCAAAGAAGTCGGGGATCTGCCCCCCCATTACTATCTATAAAGATCCCTATAGCCAAGATCCAAGACTGCCAGAAAAAATGAAAGTGGCAGCACTTTGTGCTGCTACTTTCATTTTTCAGTACCCTATACCAATTCACAGAAGTGAGGCTACACTTCTGTGAATTAAAAAACAAACCCTGTAAGGGTTTTGAAAGCACAAAATGGCGTAGCCATTTTGTGCTTTGGTATTAACGTGTCGTGCGACGATTTTCTTGGCGTTGTTGCTTCATTTGCTCAAATTGTTGTTGTTGAGCAGGAGTCAAGACGTTCTTCATTTGCGCCTTGGTATCTTCAGCGATCGCCTTCATCTGTTGCTTTTGAGCATCGGTCAAATTGAGAGACTTCCGTACTCCCTTAAGATCTCCAGACTGACGTGCTTTCTCCATAATTGCACGTTGTTCAGCAGTCAAAACTGCTTGGCTGCGAGCTTTAGCACTTTCACGAATAGACTTCATTTGCGCCTTTTGGGCTTCAGTCAAGTTCAACTTCTTCCAGTTTTCGCCTTGACGAGGCTTACGGTTTTCGGAGCTATTTTGAGTAGTATTTTGTGCGGCAACGAGATGTGGAACTGCTACGGCTCCCACGGCTACGGTTACGCAAGCGATCGCCAACAAGCTTTTGATATTACGAAACATTTGATTTTCCCCTTTGTGAGAAGGCTTAATTATCTGTACGAGGGTTTTGACAAGCACCACGATCAAAAGGTTCAAAATTTAAAAAAATAGATTTGGGGAGAGTAGGGTGGGCATTGCCCACCTTACTTAATTGGCTTGGGGAGAGTAGGGTGGGCATTGCCCACATACTTAATTGGCACAACCTCTCAAAATTACGCCAATAATTATGCCAATCCCGACAAAACGAACAATCTGCCAAAATGGTTCACGAAAGCTACTCCAAGAGAGCAGACGGCTCTCGAGATTGGCTTCGATTTGTTCAAGTTGCTCGCCTACTTCTTGTAATTGTTTGAGTAGCTCTTCTTTGTGAGGGCTAGGGGTTGCTTGATTATTGCGAGAATTAGGTTTGCGGCGAATTTTTGAATTGCTATGATGCTCAGAGCGATCGCTGCCAAGTATCTTGATTTGCGATCTGATTTCTTCTTGTTGGGTTAGCAGTTCCTGCTGTCTCACTGAGTCACGATGAATCTGTAGAAAACGCTGTTCGATTTCTTCTAAGAGTTCTCTAGTTTCTTTGAGCTGAGCTTCTACATCGCTCCAATCAGAAATTTCTGTCACAGCATCAATCTAATAAGTGAAATTTTATAAGTAGCTAATCATAATTAAGAAACTGTTTAAGAATTACTTTCTACGGTCAAAGCTTCTAAGAGATCCCCCTCAATCCCCCTTATAAAGAGGGAAGAACTTAACTCTCCCCCCTTTATAAGGGGGGGCTGGGGGGGATCTAGACAGTTTTTAAAACCAAAAACTAGATCTTGCCCACCCGCTGCATAGGCAGGGCAGGATTTTCGAGTTTAAGGTTACTTATGCTTGGTAATTTAGCAGAGCTTTGCATTACCATAAATGAATTTTACAGTGATTGTTGCGATCTCTAAAAGATGAGATGCGCCCCATCTCATTTTTTAGAAACATACGGGCTTAGTGCGATTAGCGGCAATCCAACCTGAGATCGGGGCAGAAATTTCTAGCCAGCCTTGTTTTTCGCTCTCCACAGTAATTTGTGTACCATTATCCAGCTTGCCCACGATCGCAAAATCCACTCCTGCACCTTGGCGTACATTGATTGGTGGCTGAGGATCAGAGATTAAACGTTTGGTGTAGTCACATTGAGGATTTTGCAAATTGTTGACAGTATTTTGAGGGGAGCTATATTGAGAGCTTGTGCGATTTTGAAACTCGCGGATATAGGTAACATTTTGCATTTCTATGGGTGTTAGTAGCTCTTCAGGAAACTGATCGGGTGCATATAGAGGTTTGTACCAAGGCTGGCTGCTGAAATATGACTGCAATTCAGGATCTTTAAAGCGGCGACCATAACGGGCAAATACTTCATTTCGCATGATATCTAGCTCAAGAGCGCTCTTGCCTGCCAAGTCTTGCTCACTGATCCGACGTTCTGAGAGAAATAAATATGCGGGTGTGGAACTAGGTGAGCTAGCAGTAACCTTCACATCGTTTTTGATTGTGGGTGATGGGCGGAGAAACATGATCGCACCCCCAACAGCGATCGCCGATACGAGCCCCACGGCAATGAGTACTAAGCGATTTTTATGGACAAATTGCAGTTGATCTTTGGGTGCAGCTATTGGCGAAAATCTTGTTGCGACATCGTCATTGGGGTTAAAAGCCGATGTTGACTCTGGGAAATCAGTCTGCACAGTCGTAGATAAGACTGTGGGAGCGATTGGTACTTTTAGCTTTTGTAAATCGAGCAATACTGCTTCAGCAGACTGATAGCGATCGCGAAAGTCATATTTGACTAATTTATCGATGATTTTTGCCAAGTCATCACTGACATGGGTGCAATACTTTAAAGCTGCATGGTCAGGAGATAGTCGCCAAGCTAATTCACCCGTTTCTAAATCTTCAGATAATAAGTTTGGGGCAACCCCCGTCAGTCCTTGGATCGCGATCGCCCCAACTGCATAAAGGTCGCTACAGGGTCTAGGCTTGCCGATCGCCTGCTCATTGGGCATATAACCATCTGTACCAATGGCAACCGTAGAGCCAACCGTCGAGGTGGCGATCGCCGTTCCCACTTGCTTAACTGCGCCAAAGTCGATCAAGACTAACCTGCCATCGGTACGCCTACGCATGAGGTTAGCGGGCTTAATATCGCGATGGATGGCTCCCTGCTGATGTACAAACATCAGAATCTCTAGCACATCGATCAAAAAAGCGATCGCCTGTGCTTCATTCATTCGCCCCACTGGATAGCCATCAGCAGATCGCTCAATCGAAGTAATTTCATTGCTGAGGTCATAGCCATCGACCAACTCTTGCACCAAATAAAACTCATGCGCCTCTGTAAAATGGGCTAGTAAACGCGGAATGCGATCATGACTACCAAGTTTATGTAAAACCCTTGCCTCAGTCTCAAATAAACGGCTAGCAATCTCCCATATAAAATTTTCGTTAGAGGTCGGCTGTAGTTTCTTGACTACACATTTATGATGGTCGGGCAACTGCAAATCTTCAGCTAAAAAGGTCTGCCCAAATCCTCCGCCTCCAAGGCTTTGGATAATTTGATATCTGCCACTAATTACTTTGCCGATCATGTGCAGGTAAACCAATTAAAGTAGAAAGGGCGTGACGTGCTCCTCTACTTTATAACTTATAGTGCGATCGCGCTATGCGTAAAGCATCTGTTGCCCTCTGAGCCTCGATCACTACCCGTGATAAGCAAGCATAAATCAGCACTACATAATTTGCCCTTACAGCTGATTCGAGTTGACGACATTGATGTGAAAGCGTCAATGCGCCAATATAGTCACTACTTGAGCGCAAGGAATTCAAAGATTGTAATAGTCGGGGTTGATCATTCACGGCTAGAGCCTTGTCGATCGCTTGGATGAGCCGAGGGGTATCTTCTAAATACGAGTCAATCACGTTCAATAAGAATTCTTTTGCTTTGAGATCATTACCCGCGATCTCTAAAATCGTTTCCATAAACTGTGGCTCGATTGCAGGTTCATCATCATGATCCCTATCAATTCCTAAAGTTATATCTACATCAATCTGTTGTGTTTCCTGTTGCTCTTCTGGTTGAATAGGATGTAGTGCAACTGGTTCTGTTAATTGAGGTGTGATTGACTCCGCAACTTCCATCGCATCTAATTCAGTTGTTTCTGGTGCGATCTCTTTAGTCTCAGTCTTTTCTGATTCGAGATTTGCTGACTGAGGTATTTGTGTATCAAGAATTTCGGTTTCTGCAATTTCTAGAGCGCTTGGCTGAGGTTCAGTGATTTTTGGCTCACTTACTGCTAAATGACTTGCTTCTAATTCTTCGTTACTCTTATCTGAATCTTGACTAGACTCTGGATTAGGATTCTCTGTCAGGGCAATATCTGTTAGAGCAAAAGTTTCATCTAATTCATTTTCTGTAGGTTTAACTTCTGTTGATTCTGATTCGTTGGCTGAAATCACCTTAAGATTATCAGGCATAATTACATAGGAAATGTCAGCTTTGTCAAACTTAATTGCTGGTTCAACTGGGTTAATATTCTCAGGAATAACAACTTTCTCAAAATCAATCAGTGGCTCAAATGGAGTAATGTCATCATCTTTCTCGAACTCAATTAACGGCTCCAATGGCGTAATGTCCGCAGAGATATCGGCTTGAGCAAAATTTACCGCCAACTCTTCTGGTGTAATATAATGATCTAACTTCTGATCTTCTATCTCATATAGAGAGACACTAGGGTCAGGAGCTAAAAATGGAGTTAGTACAGCATTTTGAGAGTTCTGCTCAACTTGAAAACTTGTACTTTCGTCTTGAATATTAGCTGTTTCTTCTATTTCACTTTCTTCTACTTCACTTCTTTTAGATTCATTTTCTTGATTCTCTTGATCATCTAAATCTTGATTGACTTGGCTGACCTTTAATACTAAATCATTAGGTTCTAAATTATGATCTTTAGGATCATCGTTCAGTTCTTCATTAGCAACTTCTTGAGGCGCTATCTCCGTGACTTCTGAATTACTTGGTTGGCTGTCTGGCGTAATATCTGGCGTAGTAGTTGCATGAGTTGTGTTTTCTGCTATTGCTGCAACTGTTTGCTGTAAGTTGTTTAACTCAACCTGTAAAGCTTGCAAATCATCAGTTAGCTCTTGAGACTGCTGACGCAAATTAGTTAAGGTGATCGCAATTCCTACTTGAGAAGCAATTAATGATAGAGAGGTGCGATCGCTATCTGACCAACTGTGATAAGCACTACCATGAAAAGCTACCAGAGTTCCCCAAATTTCTTGACCTGCATAGATCTTATTCGCAGCATAGAATGAAATCCCAATCTGTTCCAACAGCGTCACGATATGAGACGACAAGCTAGAAGTACGAATGCTATCAATGGTCTGAGCAGAATGTTCTGTATGGGTGGACTCGATCATGTGACGAGCCAATGAAAGCTGTCTTTCGGGCATATCAGCCAAAGAGGTTAGCCCTGTGGTGATCGCATCAGTCACAAACTCACCCTGTCCATCAGGGTGACAACGAAAAATTGCGACCCGATCTACCTGCAATAGTTTTTGAGCAACTTGGACAGCAATTTGTAAAACTAGTTCTAAGGATGGCGATCGCTGAATGGCATCGGCAAGTTGGGCAAGTGCCTTTTCCCTAGCTATGATATTGCTAAAAATATCCGAGTTTGGATCTTCGTTGGTCTGTGCTGATATTAGCTTTTCATACCGCTCTTCCCAGCTAAGTCTATGGACGCGCTCCTGCTGCACCAAGATAGCTTTTAGGTGTTCATAAGCGGCGCGATCGCGGCATAGGTGGCGGATTTGATCTAAGAGGGTAGAATCCATGAGTACGAACGGCTATCCCCGAATATGTTCTAGCATTGCTCAGATAGAAATTAAAACTTAAACCCCCGTAAGGGCTTTAAAACACAAAATAGCTTTGCCGTTTTGTGTTTTGGCGTAACTCTATCTAGACCATGAATCTTAGCCGACTTGATTTGGCGATCGCATGAGACACAAAGCGTAACTTTGGATATAACTTCTGTTTTTAGCATGAGAATTCGCTATGCCAACTCTCATGCTAAAAACAAGTTAAGATCATAATTCAACTATAAAAAACAATAAATAATTTGAGAAAGCCTTGATTTGTATAGGTTTATCGTTTATTTATTTACAAATGGTAGTCCTAAAGAAGTAATGAAGTGCCACGCGAAATGTGGCACTTCATTACTTCAAAATCATTATTTCTTTGGTACTACTTTACAAACTATAAGCTAAAAAATATGGCCCGCTATACCCTTGCCCAGAGCCCCGAAGTTGTCTTGACCGTTGCTGGCAAAGATTCGCCAAAAGCGCGTGAGAAGGCGATGGCAGAGCTAATGGAACTGATGGACTCAGGCAAACTTGATACTGATCTTGCCGATGGCTTTAGTCCCGACCAATTTATCGAGGTGAAAGAACTTTCCATGTCTGAAGATCGTGAAGATCCTATTACTCAAGCGGTGCAAGTCTTAAACAATCTTGCAACACTCAAAATCAAAGTCCAAGAACTGCGTTCTGATGCGATGCAGGTGCGATCGCAAATCGATATTTTATTTAGTGATGAGATTGTCACTGAGGAGCAAATCAATAGTCTTAAGGAAGGTTTTAAAACCCTTAAAAGCTTTGCTCAGCTTAATATGAAATTTCTAGATGCGCGATCGCAAGCTGAGAATGCGCGTCAAGTTCTTGATGAAGCCCTTAAATCCCCTAATGCAGAGGTTAAAGCTCCTGAAAGTTTAACTGTAGAGACTGCTGGGGGCATTACTGCTGATCCCGAACCTGTTGCCGTTGGAGAAAATGCTGACGAGGAAGAAACTGTAACGGAAATCGAGGATGCGATCATTGAAGTTCCTGTGAGCAAATCGACCAAAAAGAAATAATGCAAAAAGGGGGCGCTTTTGTGCCCCCTTTATTCTTAGGTAACACGGGTGAGAATTATCATGCCAGCCGTGATCCCAATTAAATTAGGCATCCATGCCGCCGCGATCGGTGAGAGAAATTCCACTTGTCCGAGAGCGCCGCAGATAAATAGCAAGAGATAATAGCCAAAAATAATCAACACACTCAAGCCAAACCCGATCGCCGCACCAGTGCGCTGAGGACGCATTCCTAGAGATGCACCAACGATCGCAAAGACTACACAGATAAACGGCAACGCATACTTCTGCTCAAGTCTGACTTCTAGCTTACGGATTTCTTTGGTATTGCCAGATTGTTTGAGCAAATCAATATTACGGCGAATATCAGCAATATTCATTTCTTCAGCACTACGCTGCTCTTGCGCTAAGTCAAGAGGGGCGCGAGGTAATTGCAGATTTTGATCATCAAAGCGGAGGATACTGCGGTAATTGCCATCTGGTCCCACCAGATAGGTTGTCCCCTTGCTAAATCTCCAAACATTTTGCTCAGGAATCCAAACCGCAGACTCAGCAGCAAGAATTTGCTGAAGTTGTCCTTGCGAAAAATCTAAAACCGTTAAGCCCTGCATCTCTTTACCATCAAAGCTGCGCGCATAAAAACTTCGCACTAAGCCCTGCTTGGTTGTGCCATCTTCTTGCGGTACTTCTCCATATTGCTGATAAAAAATATCTTGGCTTTTAAACTGCACATTCTCTTGATTTAGAGCTGCTCGTAATGTACTGCGTGATTGCCAGTTTGCCGCAGGTACGATCGCCTCATTAAATACATAGGTTAGCCCTGTGACAAATAGGCTTAGCACTAATGCAGGTGCAACTAAACGGTAAGCACTCACCCCACAACTGCGTAAAGCCGTTGTCTCCCCATCACCCGACATACGACTATAGGAAAGCAATGTCGCTAACAACATCGACATCGGGAATGAGTACACCATGAACCCTGGGATTTGGTAGCCAAAAATCTGAAACGCTGTCAAAACGCTTAATCCCGCATCAGTAATCAGGCGAATCAGTTCAAATAGAGAGCCAATCGCTAAAATCACAGAGGAAAATGCACCAACCCCAAACAAAAATGGGGTCAACATTTGCGTGAATAAATAGCGATCCATGATTGACAATCTCGGTAGCCATCCTAGCGACACGTTTGTAGCTTTTTTCCTTGGTTGAGTCGTTTGTAAGGTTGCCATTTCCTTTATCGAGATTACAGGTTTTTGGGTTAATTATTTTGTGCAGGTGTTGCAAAAATAATTAAAAATGAAACTTTTCGCCGAGATAATATTTGCGGACATCAGGATCGTCCGCTAATTCTCGGCTAGAACCGTCAGCAAAAACTTCGCCTTCACGCATGATATAAGCGCGATCGGTAATTGTTAAAGTCTCGCGGACATTATGATCAGTAATTAACACGCCCATATTGCGATCGCGCAAGTTTTTAATGATGGTCTGAATTTCGCTAACAGCGATCGGATCGATACCCGCAAAGGGTTCATCTAGCAAGATAAACTTAGGTCCTTCTTGCCCGACCGCCAACGCTCTAGCGATTTCAGTACGCCGACGTTCGCCCCCCGACACTTGAATTCCCATCGTATCAGCAATTTTGGTCAGACGAAACTCTTCTAACAAAGTACGTAGTCGATGGATCTGTAATTGCTTTGGTACGTTGGTTTGCTGCATCACCAGTAGTAGATTATCACGCACTGATAATTGTCTAAAGATAGTAGCTTCTTGGGCTAGGTATGCCATGCCCATCCTTGCTCTTCTATGAATTGGTAAACGGGTAATGTCTTGCTGATCAAGCCAGACACTGCCACTATCGGGCTGAATTAATCCTGTAGCCATATAAAACGATGTAGTTTTGCCCGCACCATTTGGTCCTAGCAGTCCGACAATTTCCCCCTGCTTGACGGTGAGGCTCACTTGCTGAACGACTTGCCGACCACTGTAGTTTTTACTAACGTTGTCAAGGGAGATTTGCATTACTCAATTTGTTGGAGAAATTTGAAAATTTAACACTGAAATTCTTTATGGCAAAGCAGTTTTTGTAGCTTTAGACATCAATAAACATCAACATTACTTACCATCAGGAATAATTTCTTGTGGTTTTTGTTGTAACTTTTCAGGAGGATTTATCCCAGTGGGTGGACTGACTTGTTGTTTTTTAAAGGCAGGTTTGATTTGGGTGACAGGCGTTGCTGAAGTCGCAGGCGTACTAGCAACATCACGATCAGGGACTACATAAATGGTTTCGACTTGCTGGTTATCGGGGGGAGCCGCAACAAACTTACCTTCACTGACGAGATAGGTGATAGTTTGGGCTCTGATGCTATTGACACCTTCTTGGGTCACAATCACATTGCCTGTCAAAACGACACGCTGCTCCTTAGAAAAATACTGTGCTTGCTCAGCGATCGCATCAATCCGTCGGGCAGGATAAGTCATTTTGACATTGCCAGTTGCAGTAACTACCCCTGTGATCGAGTTAGCCTCTTGGACATCAGCTCGGATTGTTAGGGCGGTGTTAGTTTGGGCTTGAGTTGATGGCAGTGAGGTTAAAGCGATCGCCAAAACTGGAATTGCCATTAACAATAGTTTGGTGATTGGTAATTGATGATGGCTTTTTCCTTTTTCCTTTTTCCCTTTTACTTGAAATCTACTTAATGGCTTCATAGTTTTTGTACCTTTTGCTCATACAAATTTACAATGGCTGCGACGACTTCTTCTATAGTTAGACCGTCCGTATTAACTAAAGTTGCATCAACCGCCTGAGTTAGCGGTGCATAGTCGCGGGTGGAGTCTCGGCGATCGCGTTCTTGAATTTCATGCTCAAGGGTAGAGAGGTCTGGGGCGACCTGACCTTGAGCAATCAGATCGGCTTGACGACGTTTGGCACGCTCTTCTGATGAAGCAGTCAAAAAAACTTTAATTTCTGCATCAGGGAATACATGGGTTCCAATGTCTCTCCCTTCCATGACCACACCGCCTGTCTGACCAATCAATTGTTGTTGCTTGACCAAAATTTCACGCACGGCGGCTTGGGCAGCGATCGCTGATACGTTTGCAGTGACTTCAGGAGTACGGATCTCTGTGGTGATATCTTCACCATTGAGCAAAACCTGCATCGGTTTACCTGCGATTGGATTAGCAAATAATTGGATTTTTGAGTTGGCAGCGATCTCTTGCACTTTATCTTGCTCGCGTAAATCAATACCTTCGCGTAGCACAGCAAGGGTAACGCTACGATACATAGCACCCGTATCTAAAAACAATAAACCTAATTTATTGGCTACCTGTTTGGTTACTGTAGATTTGCCCGCACCTGCGGGACCATCGATCGCAATAATCGGTTTTCTAGGAGGGATACTAAGACTCAGCAAAATATTATCGATCAAGCGTGTGTTTCCAATTCGAGCCGCGATCGCTAGCATTAACTCTGCTTTAGAAGTAATTTGAGTACAAGGTTGCAAGGTCTTGGCTTCGACTAATTCTATATACTCTAGATTAATTTCAGGGAGCTGCGCCAAATAATTTTGTGCTGCTTCGATAATTTGGGCTGGATAACAAAGTTCATAACAAAGAAAAAATTGCTGTTGAGCCTGCCGTAGGCTTTGATAAATATGAGCTGCTAAAACGCGATCTTTGGCGGATAGGTATTGATTGCGGGAACTGTAGGCTAAGCCACTTGGTTCTCGCACTGTCGGACAGCCAATAATTTCTACAGGCAGGTTTAAATCAACCACTAAGTTCCGAATAATCGCTAGTTGCTGCCCATCTTTGCAACCAAAGTAGGCGCGATCGGGCTGTACGACATTCAAAAGCTTGGTCACGATTGTGGCTACACCTTGAAAATGTCCAACCCGCGATCGCCCACACAGGATATTAGTCATTGCTGGTGGCGGGATTACTTGGGTGATTTTGCTGATGTCATTTAGCCCCATCTCTTGGGGATCTGGTGCAAAAATTGCATCAACCCCTGCATTTTCACAAAGTTGGAGATCATGCTCTATTGTGCGTGGATATTTATCAAAATCTTCGCCTGCCCCAAATTGCAAGGGATTGACAAAAATGCTCACAACTAGGCAAGCATTTTCTGTTCTAGCTCGATCAATTAGGCTCAAATGGCCAATGTGCAAAGCTCCCATAGTTGGCACAAGCCCTATGGATACTCGCCCTAAGGACTGGTTGAATTTTTGGTCATTTAAGTAATTACGCAGAGCAGCGATCGTAGTAAATAGCTGTGTCAAGCAATCAACCTCAACGAAATCACTATAAAAAGCATAGCCGTCTCAGGTAGGAGATGACTATGCTTTTTATAATGGATCATATAAAAAGAGAGTGCAAAGCACTCTCTTTTGGTTATTTAACCCAACGTCAGTTCGACGAAAACCAAGAACTTTGGTTCTTGGTTTTC
>JBJTVM010000558.1:0-1875 GCA_046081205.1 Pseudanabaena sp.
CAACGTGAGTTCGACGGAGTAGACAAAAGCAAAAGAAAAGCTGAGACTAGGTTTGAAGAACTAAAAGCCTCAGCAATATGAACAATATCGTATCGCACTTGGATATCACGCAAATCTTCTGTGAAGTGGATGATTTCTGCGAAAGCTTTGAAAACTCCACACCGATCAAGGTCTATGTACCATGCCGTGCCCGTGCCCATAAAGTATTCAAAGGAATTGTCAATTGAGGCAAAAACTCAGTGGGATAGCACTTTGGCTTCAAGCTACATTTGATTATCAACGACAAAGGGGAATTGCTTGCCTTCAAGCTCACACCAGCCAATGTTGATGATCGCCAACCTGTGCATGAGATGGCTCAAGACCTCTTTGGTCAATTGTTTGGTGACCGTGGTTACATCTCCCAAAAGTTGTTTGAGAAGCTCTATGCACAAGGTTTACAACTGATTACTAAGCGCAAGAAAAATATGAAAAACTGTCTGGTCAAGTTGATTGATAAGATTTTGCTTCGCAAGCGAGCAATTATTGAGTCCGTCAATGATCAACTCAAAAACATTTCTCAGATTGAGCACTCAAGACATCGTAGTTTTTTTAATTTTCTTGTCAACCTTTTAGCTGGGTTGGTTGCTTATACATATCGAGAGTCTAAACCTGCTTTGGATCTTCTCTTTAAAGGCTTGCCTGCTCTTCCTCCTGCCATCTTTTAGTTCATCTAACTCACGTTAAATTAAGGAACAGGTACAACATCTAGTAAACGTTGAATGATCTTCTTAGGCGATCGCCTTCCTGCTGCCATAATCCGATGCCCTAAAACGAATGGAACAAGGAACTTCACATCATCAGGCAAGACATAATCAGACTTGCGATCGCGGTCGAGCATTTGTTGAATAAATGCATAGCTTTGAACCGATCGCAAGAGAGCCGTCGTACCTCTAGGACTAACGCCAAGGGTAATTTCCTCATCATTCCGAGTTGCGCGAACAATATTCACGATGTATTCGCTAGTCGCATCACTGACAGGAACTTTAGCGCAAAGTTGCCTAATTTCTAGTACTTCCTCAGGAGTAATACATGCTTCTAATTGAGCAGAACCAATTTTTCCTACTTGCATCCGCTTTAGCATTTCCAACTCTTCTGTTTCGTTGGGATAGCCAATACTAAAGGACAGAGCAAAGCGATCAAGTTGAGCCTCTGGTAATGGGAAGGTTCCTTGATATTCAATTGGGTTTTGAGTAGCGATTGCAAAAAATGGTGAGGGAACTTTCCGTGATACGCCATCAACAGTGACTTGGCTCTCTTCCATTACTTCGAGCAAGGCTGACTGAGTACGTGGTGTTGCCCGATTGATCTCATCAGCAAGCAACACGTTCGCAAATACTGGGCCTGGCAAAAACTGAAATTCACCTTTTTGAGGATTCCAAATATTTGTACCTGTAATGTCTGTGGGTAGTAGATCTGGAGTACATTGTACACGCTGAAATTTACCAGAAATAGAGGCAGCTAGAGATTTGGCGAGTAAAGTCTTGCCCACCCCTGGTACATCTTCAAGTAAGGCATGACCGCCTGAAAATAGTGCTACTAAAACCAGTTGAATGGCTTCATCTTTGCCAACGATCGCCTTCGCCAGATTATCAACTAACTGTTGTACTTTAAGTTGCTTTTCCATTTTCCCCATCAAGCTTGTGAAGATCGAGTTTTGCAATACTTTTCATACTAACGTATTGCGGTTCGCTTACCCATAAAAGCAGCAGAGGCAAAATTTAGGGTTGTGCTGCGCCTTCCGCACAACACAACCCACGAAAAGCAACAGAGAAAACCCCCTACTTTCCTCCGCTTCCTTTTCCGGGTTGCGATCTTCTCCAACCAACAAAGCGAGGA
>JBJTVM010000559.1:0-5448 GCA_046081205.1 Pseudanabaena sp.
CACAGGACAAATCACACTAGAGGAAATGACATCATGATTTCAGAATCAACAACCATTTCAACACCATCCCTACAACAAATTTATCAACGCCTAAACACAACCCCAGAAAAACTTGCTAGATTTTGCGAAAAATGGCAAATCATTGAGCTAGCTCTCTTTGGCTCAGCTCTACGCGACAACTTTCGCCCCGATGGAGAAGACCCCAGCGACATAGACCTGCTCTATACCAGCGCCCCCGAAACTAGGTATGGCTTCCAGTTTTTTGACATGCAAGAAGAACTAGAAAAACTACTCAACCGCAAAGTTGATCTAGTCAGTAAACGAGGCATTGAAAACAGCCGTAACTACCTCCGCCGCAAAAGCATTCTTGAATCAACACAGGTGATTTATGCCAAAAGATCAACAGTCAATCCTTGATATCATCGACTCGATCAACTTGATTTTTGAATACACTCAAGGCATTGATTGGGATGAAATTGATACAAAAGATCAAGATGCCGTTATTCGTCGCCTGACAATTATTGGTGAAGCCACCAAACGCTTATCCTCAGACTTCCGAGCATATTATCCAGAAATTCCTTGGAAGCAAATGGCAGGGCTACGCGATATCATCGTCCATGAATATGATGATATTCGGCTAGATATTATTAGAGACATAGTTGAGATAGAGCTACCCAAAGTCTTGCCAATACTGCAACCGTTACTAACTGAACCTTAATACTTTAGCGATCAACCCGCTCAGCCATAATTACCGTAGCCGTCACAGGACAAATCAACCTAGAAAAGAAGAGCAAACACAAAATACCCTTGTAGTCATCTTCGCAATTTGCTAAGATCTCATATATGCACATCATCACGCGATCGCGCCTTATTACCTTTTGGGAAAAGCATCCAGACTCAAAAACAAGCTTACTCCTTTGGCATAAAATCGCCATTACTGCAAAATGGCAAAACTTTATCGAAGTGCGTGAAATTTTTGCCTCAGCCGATCAAGTAAAAAATCTGACAGTCTTTAATATCGGAGGCAATAAATATCGTTTAATTGCGTTCATTGATTATAAGTACCAAAAGATTTTTATTCGTAATATTCTCACCCATGCCGAATATGACAGAAACAACTGGAAAAAAGATGACTGGTACGAATAACACAATTAGCTATCAACAAAAATCTAAAAATCATGATTACAGCCGAACCTAATAATTACATTCAGCTTCTACAAACATTTCCACCACGACCAATCAAATCAGAAAAAGACTTAATCGCAATCCAAGAAGTAATTGATCGCATAGTCAATGCTGACGAAATAACACCAGAACAACAAGACTACATCAATATTCTAGGTATGCTGATTTATGAATATGAAGAAAAGTATGTATCCATCCCCGATTTAAGCGGTGTTGAATTACTCAAGGCATTAATCAATGAGTTTAACCTTCAACAAAAAGACCTAGTTCCTATTTTTAAAACAGAATCCATTGTGTCAGCAATTCTCAATGGCAAGCGTAAATTCACAGTAGAACATATCGAAAAACTAGCTAACTTTTTTCACCTCTCCCCTTCAGTATTTTTCAAGGGATAATCATAGATTGCCATGAATAGAACCTCTGAACAAGCCTTTGAAAATGCGATCGCCGATGTTCTATTAGCATCTGGATATCATCGTCATTTCTCACAGGAATTTGACCGCGAAAATGCAATTTTCCCAAATGAGGTACTCGCCTTTATCCAATTTACCCAGCCCAAAGTCTGGGAGAAACTAGAGATTGCTCATGGTGACAAAACAGGCGATCGCATTATCGCCGCCCTATGTAAATGGATGGATACCAATGGCTCCCTCAGCACTCTACGGCATGGCTTCAAATGTTATGGCAAAACCCTCCGCATTGCCTTTTTTAAGCCAGCCCACGGACTCAATCCAGAGCTAGAAGCCCGTTACGCCGCCAACATTTTAGGACTTACAAGACAACTTCATTTTAGTCCCAAAAATCAAAAATCCCTTGATGTTACTCTCAGCATTAACGGCATACCATTAATCACCCTAGAACTCAAAAATCCTCTCAGTAATCAAACCGTAGCCGATGCGATCGCTCAATATCGTAGCGATCGCGATCCCCGCGAAAAAATATTTGATTTTAAAAAGCGCACCCTAGTCCATTTTGCTGTCGATACCGAAGAAGTCCATATGACCACGCGACTAGCAGGGACTTCTACCTATTTTTTACCATTTAACCAAGGTCGAGACGGGGGGATTGGCAACCCAACCGATCCACAAGGTCGCAACTATCGCACCGCCTATCTATGGGAAGAAGTCCTCCAGCCCGATAGCTTGCTCGATTTGCTCTCCCGTTTTCTCCATCTCCAAGAAGAAGAAAAGCTCACCGATGAAGGCAAAAAGGTCAAAAAAGAAATCATGATCTTTCCTCGATACCATCAACTCAAAGCCGTGCGCGATCTCGTGAACGCCGCCGCGATCGAAGGCACAGGAAATAACTATCTCATCGAACATTCCGCAGGTAGTGGCAAAAGCAACACCATTGGCTGGTTAGCCCATCGCCTCTCATCGCTCCATGATGCTAATGATAGGCGTGTTTTTGATAGCGTCATTGTTGTCACTGATAGATTAGTTCTCGATCAACAATTACAAAACACCATCTATCAATTCGATCACCGCCAAGGCGTAGTCCAGAAAATCGAAGAAGACTCGCGCCAACTCGCCGAAGCCCTAGAAAATGCTGTTCCCATTATCATTACTACCCTTCAGAAATTTCCCTTTGTCGCGCAACAACTAGCTAAACTATCTGAAGCGCGAGGTGAATCACCTAAAAGCCGATTACCCACTCGCAAATGCGCCGTCATTATTGATGAAGCCCACAGTTCTCAATCTGGCGAAACCGCTACCAAACTAAAAGAGGTACTCGGCGGCGAAGAATTACACCAAAAAGCCCAAGAACTTGCCGCAGAAGAAGGCGAATCAGACTTAGAGGCTCTGTATCGCAGTATGGTCAAGCGCGGCAATCAGGATAATATTAGCTTTTTTGCCTTCACAGCCACTCCCAAACATAAAACCCTAAAAATCTTTGGGCGCGATGGCGAACCCTTTAGCAAATACACCATGCGTCAGGCGATCGAAGAAGGCTTTATCCTTGATGTCCTCCAAAGCTACATCACCTATAAAACCTACTATCGACTACTAAAAGCCTGTGAAGATGACCCAAATGTTGAGCGCAAAAAAGCCGCTAAAGCCCTAAGTCGTTATATGCGTCTGCACCCCCATAATATTGCTCAAAAGACAGAAATTATGGTGGAGCATTTTCAAAATTACAGTCGCCATAAAATTGGTGGTCGAGCCAAAGCTATGGTAGTTACAGGCTCACGTTTAGAAGCAGTTCGTTATAAACAAGCCTTCGACAAATTAATCAAAGAAAAAGGCTATAAAATCAAAAGCTTAGTTGCTTTCTCTGGAGCCGTAGTTGATGACAAAATCCCCGAAAAGACCTATACGGAGCCAGAAATGAATGGCGGTATTCGGGAGAAAGATTTACCAGAAGAATTTGCAACTAAAGAATATCAAGTGCTGCTCGTAGCTGATAAATATCAAACTGGCTTCGATCAACCTTTGCTACACACAATGTATGTCGATAAGAAACTAGGAGGTATACAGGCAGTCCAGACTTTATCTCGACTCAACCGTACCCACCCTCTCAAAAAAGAAACTTTTATTCTCGATTTTGTCAACGATCCAGAAGAAATTCAAAAAGCATTTAAAGTCTATTTTGATGGGGCAACTATGGGTGAAGAAGTCGATCCCGATCGCTTATATCAAATTCAGAGTGAGCTAAATGAGGCAGCAATTTATTTAGACCCAGAGATTGACCAGTTTTGTGAAATATTTTTTGCTCCCAAAAAACAACAAAGCCAAGCCGATCACAAAATCATGAATGCCGCGATCGACAAAGCTGTTAGTCGCTTTCAGGATTTACTTGAGAATCAAGAAGATGAAGCTGAATTGTGGAGTGGTAAAGTAAAGGCTTTCTGCAAACTATACGCATTCATAAGTCAAGTCATCCCCTACCAAGACAGTGATTTAGAGAAACTATATACCTACCTTAAACATTTATCCCTAAAACTACCAAAAAGAACATCGAGTTCAGGCTATCAGTTTGATGATGAAGTGCAACTAGCCTACTATCGCCTCCAAAAAATCAGTGAAGGCTCCATCAGCCTCAAGATAGGCTATGCAGCAAAACTTGAGGGTCCAAAAGAAGTGGGCAGTGGTAAGGTTAGAGAAAGTGATGTTCCCCTCTCCCGTCTTATCGATCTGATTAATGAAAGATTTGGAGAAGAGCTAAATGAAGCCGATCAGTTATTTTTTGACCAAATTACTGAGGTTGCCACCCAAGTTGAGGCGATCGCCAAAGCTGCTCAAGCTAATCCCATTGATAAATTTCAACTTGTTTTTAGTCAAGTACTAGAGTCACTATTTATCGAGCGGATGGAATTAAATGAAGACCTTTTTGCCCGTTACATGAATGATCCAGAATTTAAAGAATTAGTATCTCAATGCTTAGGACAACAAGTCTATTCGCAAATCCCAAAAACTATTTCTTATAAACCTAAAAAAGGTCATTAAAAAACATAACTAAATACGTGATGTGCAACTATTTTTGAGTTATTGCCCTGAGGTTGTTTGAGCTACCGAAAATTCAAACTCCTCATTAGTACAGTACGAGGAATCACGGCTTTCATGGTTCTAGTTGCACATCGCGTTATTTTGCAGAGTTACTTACCATTTTTTTCTTTTGGCAAACTGACGTTAGATCAATGCTACAGCAATGAAAGAGATAGCTAGGACAAATCAAACCCCAAGAAGTGAGTGACGGCGAGAAGCGCAGCCATTCACTTCTTGAGTTTTATGCCCAAATATGACTGAATATAGCTATAACAGATTTTTTGCTTGTTACCATAGGTAGCAACTCACTTTAACTTGAGTTAATTAAGAAGTTTTTATGCAAAATACTCGGCTTAGTACAATCGTAAGCGTCAGTGTTGGTCAAATAGCCCAATGGTCGCGAAATCCTTGGCGACGGACATCTTTTATCTTGATTAGTTTGTTGGGAGGCTTTTTTTTAGCATCTGCAATCTCCACTATATCGGGAGCCAAATCTGAGCAAGATATTTCGACTGCGGCAGTTGTTCTGTTTATTGTGGAAATGACTAATCGTTATGTTTATGCTGGTAAACGAGTTAATGCAACCGATAGCGATGCTGCACCCAGACTATTAACCAAGGAAATTTTAAATTCTCTTAAATTAGGCTTAGTTTATGGACTATTTCTGGAAGCCTTCAAGCTTGGTTCATAATTACAGAGCCTTTCTCTCCATCTCTTTATGCCAATTCACAGAAGTGTGGCGATAGTGAATTAACATGAGTTCGATATTGCCATTTGC
>JBJTVM010000560.1:0-2567 GCA_046081205.1 Pseudanabaena sp.
GTTTGTGTCCACGCCTAAGGCGTGGACACAAACCTATGTTTGAAAAACGTATAAAAAATGGACAACAATAAAAAGCAGCACTTAAACTTAGTGCTGCTTAAGTGCTGCTTTTTTGATTCATGGCGCTTTGCGCCTCTTCAATTACAATCTGTAGTTAGCGTTGTTAATGCGCTCACGTCCCATAGACTCATCAGGCTTTTTGAGAGTGAACTTATCAGCATTTGCTTTGATCAGTTCTTTTTGTGCTTCGCTTAAACCATTGATTTCTAGAACATCATCTAGTGATTTGTAAGGCGCATTTTCAACAATGATCCGCCCTAAGGTTGGATACATACCACGTACTTGACGGAAAGTGTTGATGTTAGCGTTGTTCAGGTCGATTTTGCTAAGATCTTGTGTGTAAAAATTGGTAGCAGGTAATTCTTCGGCAAATGCAGAGTTACTGCCAAAAGAACCTAAAAAGCCAGTTGTCCAAATTGACGCGATCGCCACTAATAAAACAGAAAAGCGTATAAGTGCTTTCATGCCTAAAGTCTCTCTATTAAAAAAATAATTTATTCACTTTCGAGATTAGCAGAAAAGTGGAAACCCAAAACCTTAGGGCTAGCAAATAAAGTATATGTAAACAATTGTTTTCGTTTGTTAACTTCTCTTTACAATTCTTTAAATAGATTTTAAATCAGCAAAAAAGATGTAATCCTCATCACTGTAATGATCCCAGACTTAATTTTCAGATTTACAGTGATCGCCTAGGTTTAAGTAACTATAAACAACTACAGGGTCAGTAAGTGACCATAGGTAAAATGACTGTCTAGAAATGGGTGGGTAATTACAACGGTTACTTTTGAATATGTTAAGTCTCGAAAACTTCCCTTGGCTCACGTTTATCATTGCCTTTCCCATAGTTATGTCCCTCATGGTTGCCTTCGTCCCAGACAAAGGTGATGGCAAAAACATTCGCTGGTTTGCACTAGTAGTGGGACTGATTGACTTTGCGGCGATCGTCTATGCCTTCTGCGTAAAGTATGACTACAGCAACCCTAGCCTCCAACTTGTTGAGCGCTATTCTTGGGTTCCCCAACTGGGGCTAAATTGGTCAGTGGGTGTTGATGGACTCTCGATGCCTTTGGTA
This sequence comes from Pseudanabaena sp., assembly GCA_046081205.1. Classification (GTDB taxonomy): domain Bacteria; phylum Cyanobacteriota; class Cyanobacteriia; order Pseudanabaenales; family Pseudanabaenaceae; genus Pseudanabaena. Next base: position 1,133 of record JBJTVM010000560.1, read on the forward strand.
TTGCTGACTGGATTTATCACCACATTAGCAGTCTTGGCATCCTGGCCCGTTACTCTGAAGCCACGCTTATTTTTCTTTTTGTTGCTGTCGATGTATGGCGCACAAATTGCTGTATTTGCTGTTCAGGACATGCTGCTATTTTTCCTAACGTGGGAATTAGAGCTAATACCTGTATATCTGTTGCTCTCGATCTGGGGGGGATATAAGCGCCTATATGCTGCCACGAAGTTTATTCTTTACACGGCGATCGGTTCCCTGTTCATCCTTGTGGCTGGGTTGGCGATGGCTTTTTATGGCGATACTGTCACCTTTGATATGGCAGCACTTGCTAATAAAAACTACCCCCTCACCTTCCAACTTTTAGCTTACGGTGCATTCTTGATCTCCTATGGAGTCAAGCTACCAATTTTCCCTTTACATACGTGGTTACCTGATGCCCACGGTGAAGCTACTGCCCCAGTACATATGCTCCTTGCAGGTATCTTGCTAAAAATGGGTGGCTATGCGCTGATGCGGATGAATGCGGGTATGTTACCTGAAGCCCATGCTTACTTTGCCCCAATCTTAGTAGTTTTGGGGATCGTGAATATTATTTATGCGGCACTTACATCCTTTGCTCAACGTAGTCTTAAACGCAAAATTGCTTATTCCTCAATTTCCCATATGGGCTTTGTGCTGATCGGTTTAGCTTCATTCACTGATCTCGGCACAAGTGGTGCAATGTTGCAAATGATCTCTCACGGATTAATTGGCGCGAGCTTATTTTTCCTTGTGGGCGCAACCTATGATCGCACCCATACATTGATCCTTGATGAGATGGGTGGTGTCGGTCAGCAGATGCCCAAAATCTTTGCGATGTTTACTACCTGCTCTCTTGCTTCTCTTGCTTTACCAGGGATGAGCGGATTTGTAGCTGAGGTGATGGTTTTTGTAGGCTTTGCTACCAGTGATGCCTACAGCGGCACATTTAAGGTTATTGCTCTCTTGCTGATGGCAGTGGGTGTAATCTTAACGCCTGTCTATCTACTCTCAATGCTGCGCGAAATTTTCTATGGACAAGAAAATAAAGCGCTTACTTCCCATCAAGATCTTGTTGATGCAGAACCTCGTGAGGTTTTTATCATCGCTTGTCTGCTAATTCCAATTATCGGCATCGGCTTCTATCCTAAAATCGTGACTCAAATCTATGATTCGACCACGACACAACTGGCGACAGTTCTACGTGAGGCGGTTCCAGCACTGGCTAATAAGCGCGATAATAAACGTCTGGCAAGTCTACAGTCTCAGGCTTCACCAAGTCTAAGTAAATAAAAAACGTCAATTCGACGAACGCGCAAAATGGTAAAAACCACTCGACGATTTTTACCATTTGGCGTCATTTGCGCCGCGCTTCGCGAGGCGCAAATGACTATATCGAATTCAAGTTAAAAAAGAA
>JBJTVM010000561.1:0-1624 GCA_046081205.1 Pseudanabaena sp.
ATCTGTAATTCATATTGTTCCTGCAAAATGTTTGGTGGGGCAAATCCACCAAACATTTTGTGTTTTTATAGTTGCGTGAATTAATGCCAAAGCACAAAATAGCGTAGCTATTTTGTGCTTTGGCATTAATTCCCGCAACTATAAAAACACAAAATGTTTGGTGGATTTGCCCCACCAAACATTTTGCAGGAACAATATGAATTACAGATACGTCTGTCGGGGTAAGTTTAAGCCTATGCGATTAGGGAGATTTTATGATGCTTGTCAAGACAGCGCTGGCGAATTCATGTTTTACTTTACTGAGTTTGGGCGCGATCGCCTTTTCTGCCATAGCTTCACCACAGGCAGCTAGAGCCTCAGAGCAACCTAGTTTAGACAGCCTTGTACAACTAGCGACTTCCAAAGATCAAGCAACGTCCCAACAGGCGATCGCTAAGTTACGTGAATTTAAAAACGAGGGTGTGGATGCATTTTGGAATGCTCATCAAAAGGATTTGCCTAATAATCCGCAATTACGAGCGACTTTAGACGCAATTTGCCAGCAAAAGGACTGTGATGCCTCAAAGTTGTATTGGTACAAAGATTTAGAAGCGGCTAAAACTGCATCAAAAGAGACGGGTAAGCCGATTTTGTCTTTGCGGCTGTTGGGAAATCTTAATGATGAGTTAAGTTGTGCTAATAGTCGATTTTTCCGCACAGCACTTTATCCTAATGCGGCAGTGTCACAAGTGCTGCGCGATCGCTTTATTTTGCATTGGCAACCAGAACGCCCTGTACCAAAAGTGACGATTGATTTTGGGGATGGTCGCAAGCTAGAGCAAACCCTTACAGGTAATAGCATTCACTATATTCTTGATAGTGATGGTCGCCCAATTGATGCAATTCCTGGTTTGTACAGTCCTCAAGCATTTTTAGAGAATCTTAAAGATGCCGAGAGATCTGAGCAATTACTTAACAATACTAACGATGTAAAGTTGCGCCGCGAAGTTTTGGTTAAATATCATCGCGATCGCCTTGCGAAGCTTGAAAAAAATTGGCGAGCAGATCTCACTCGCTTAGGCTTGCCATTGCAACCATTACTTAGCAATCAAGATATGGTTGCAGGTACCGCTTTTAGTGCTGACGCGAGGGCTGCAAGTCGTCTGACTATTGGTAAAATGGTTGTCGAGTCGCCAACTTTAACGCGTACACTTAGTGAGCCTCTGGCTGAAGTTACACCTCCTTCGCCGTTTGCCAAACTCAGTGATGCTAATTGGGCGAGATTAGCAAGGCTTTACCAAAATCGAGTCTATCTCGATCAAGGTAGTCTGAATGTCATGCAACGTAAATTGTCACCAACTGCTTCTATGACCACGGTGGTAAGCAGCTTTGAACGGGCGATCGCACAGGATACTGTTCGCAATGAGTATGTATTTCACGCGCGGATTCATAGTTGGTTTGCCAATGGCGAACTTCTAAATGGGGTTAGTGACGCTATCACTTTAACCGCCCTTAATCGTCGAGTATACGATGAGCTCTTTCTCACTCCTGCCAGCGATCCTTGGCTGGGATTAGTAAATGAAAGTGTTTATACAGGGCTTAGTAAAGCAAATTAACGTGAACGAGTTGCGGCGTGCTTCGCACG
>JBJTVM010000562.1:0-4922 GCA_046081205.1 Pseudanabaena sp.
CGCCGCAGGCGGGGAAACAAACCTATGTACCTCGTTTGCTTGAAAAGAGCTATATAGCCATTTGCGCCGCGCGAAGCACGGCGCAAATGGCGCAAAATGATAAAAATTGCTCTACGATTTTTATCATTTTGCACGTTCGTCGAATTGACGTTTGTTTAAGACTACAATAGAGGATATGTTACGGATTGTTAAGAGAAATCCAGTATGACCCTCACTTCACCTCAAACCATCCAAATTCCTACTTCACCTCTCTCTCAGAGCAAGATTCCTGCTTGGAATCGCATCGAAGAACCAATGTGGCAGGGCAGCGAAGCTGATATCCGTAAAGGTTTACCATTTAATCTCCTGTCTCCTACTTGGCAAATGTTCTTGATGGGTGATGGAGCGCCAACTAGGCATTTGCAGCTATTAACTCAATCGGATATCTCGGTTGAAGTGCTTGCCATGACAAATATTGGGGACGATGATGACAATGCGCCATCGGATATTTCATTAATTGCGGCTCCAAGGATTCGCCGACAGATCTTTTTGCGATCGCAACAAACGGGGGAAATTTTCTCCCATGCCACATCTTGGTGGTCAGAAGCGGCAATGAAAAAATACTTAAAAGATCCGTCTCTCCCGATCTGGGTCAGCCTCAACCAAAAGTACACTGAGCTTTATCGAGATCTCAAGGGTATTTATAAGGGGGCTTGTCCTAATTTGGCGAAATCTTTTGGCTATCCTGAGGTTGATACCTATTGGGCTAGACATTATTTGCTATGGCATGGCGGCGAACCGATCACCATGCTCTATGAAATTTATTCACCATCGATCGGTAAATATCTTGGTTCCAGTAGCCTTTAAGAATAAACCATGCGATCGTGTGGTTTATCCTTGCATGATGTAGCAATTCTGATTATAAAAATCGGTTTCATAATCAAAAGAGTGATGGCGGTGCTAAGCAGCGCCATCACTCTTTTGCTATAATCGCTGCCTATAGCGATTTGGTGACTGCATTGATTGCCATTTATCCAGGTAGTTTCGATCCAATTACCTTTGGACATCTCGATATTATTAAACGCGGCAGCCATCTTTTTGATCGTGTGATTGTAGCCGTTTTACGCAATCCCAACAAAAATCCTCTATTTACGATGGAAGAGAGGATGCTTCAGATCCGTGAAGCGACGAGCCACTTAGATAATGTGGATGTTGATACATTTACGGGACTAACTGTTACCTATGCTCACCTCAAGCAAGCACAGGTTTTAATTAGGGGACTACGTGCCGTTTCTGATTTTGAACTGGAATTACAAATGGCTCATACCAATAAGACTCTGGCAAACGATATTGAGACAGTCTTTTTATCTACTTCCAATGAGTATAGTTTTTTGAGTAGTAGTGTAGTACGCGAAATTGCCCGTTTTGGCGGTGAGATTGGACATTTAGTCACGCCAGAGGTGGAGATCGCCTTAAGACACAAATTCCAGCAGAACTAACTGCTATAAAATAGATTAAGGAGCTAATTCGCATTAGTTTGCGTCAAGAATCATGCAAGCTTAATTAGCATTAAAGAGCGAAATCATGAAAATTCCATTCTTAAACAAAAGTACTTGGTTTGCACTAGTAGCTGCGGCTGTTGTCGGCGGTTCTAGTACTGCTGTGCTAGTGCATAGTACTTTAAATAATCAGCCTAATCCCCAAGCATCAGTACCAGCATCGATCAACCAAGTAACACAATCTCCCTCTGCAACTAGAGCCGTTGATGGTCAATTAGCGGTGTATTGGATTGAGTCTAGTAAGAATAAACTGATTGCTGTGCCGATCGCCGTTAAAGCTAAAAGCAATGATGATGCGATCTCCTCAGCAATTAACATGTTGATTACCGAAAAGCCTCCTGAATCTGAACTTTACAGCGCTATTCCTGAAAGTACGAAAGTCTTAAGTTCAACGTCAAAAAACAAGGAAATTCGCATTGATTTATCTAAAGACTTTACCAAAGGTGGTGGTTCAGCCTCAATGCAGGGAAGGATCATTCAGGTTTTATACACAGCAACAACTTTAGAACCCGATGCGAAAGTTTATTTGTCCGTTGAAGGTAAACCAGTAAAATATATTGGCGGAGAAGGTTTAGAAGTACCTCAACCGATGACCCGCAAAGATTTTGCGCTAGAGTTTTAGAAATGTGCGGTGCTTTTCACCGCACATTCTTTAGTTAAGTCCTGATGTTAATTAATTATGTTGCCAATCAACTTACCTGATATTGATAGTCTTAGCCTCATTGAGCAAGTTTCTCAAATGGTGGTGGTTCGCGCCTGCGGAATGCTTTATGACCATCAGATTCAGTATCCACAGTGGGAGTTGAACAATGCAAAATTACAAACGCTGATCGGCGAATATGGAGTTGGTGGTGTAATTTTACTCGGTGGTAGTGCGCCAGAAATTGCCCTCAAAACTCAACAGATACAATCATGGGCAAAAGTTCCATTGTTGATTGCTGCTGATATTGAGGAGGGTGTAGGACAGCGATTTAGTGGTGCAACATGGTTCCCGCCGCCGATGGCTTTGCAAGCAGTTTCTATGAAATACGCTGAGGCGATAGGTAAAATCACCGCAGAAGAAGCCTTGGCGATCGGACTAAATTGGTTACTTGCGCCGATTGTGGATGTTAATAATAACCCTGACAACCCTGTTATTAATGTACGAGCCTTTGGGATTACAGTTGGCGAAGTGATGGGAGCAACGCGAGGATTTATTGCAGGAGCCAAGCAGTATCCTGTGTTGACGACAGCCAAGCATTTCCCTGGACATGGCGATACATCGGTGGATTCACATTTACAAACACCAATGATCCCCCATGATCGCCAGAGATTTGAGAATGTTGAGTTTCCGCCGTTTATCAATGCGATCGCGGCGGGAGTGGATGCAATTATGAGCGCACATATTCTAGTGCCAGCCTTTGATCGCCACAATATTGCAACTTTGTCACACCATATCATTACGGGAATTTTGCGGAACGAGTTAGGTTTTGAAGGACTGATTACCACTGACGCGCTAATTATGTCAGGTGTGGCGAATTTGGGTAGCCCTGAGGCGATCGCAGTCCAAGCTGTAAAGGCTGGTGTAGATATTTTGCTAATGCCTGTCGATCCGATCGCCACAATTCATGCCATCTGTGAAGCTGTGGAATCCAGAGAAATAGATCGCGATCAAATTCGAGCATCAGTTCAAAGGATATGGAAAGCGAAACAAAAAGTTTGCGGTATTCCTCCTAATCTTAAAAAACTAGGCAATCCTCTGAACCTAGGAATTGCCAAATCGATCGCCACAAAATCGATAAATGTTTATTCCTCAATTGCCAATCTGCAATCTATTACTGTTCAAGAACGTATCGAAGCAAATTATCTAAACTTAATTATTGTTGATGATCCCCTGACTTGCGAAGAATTTCTTAACTCGCGATCGCCTGCGGTGTTATTGCCAAAAAACAATGGCTATCAGCGTATTGTCGCAGATGGATTGACTTTAGCTAATCTAAAATACGACCAATTCTCGCAAATATTTATTCAAATCTTCAGTCGTGGCAACCCATTCCGTGGCAATACCAATCTGCAAGAAAAGATTCAAATTTTAGTGACAGAATTGGTATTAGAGCATAAATTGCAAGCTTTAGCTCTCTATGGTAGTCCCTACTCACTAGATCGATTGCTGCCATTATTACCAATTCAAATGCCTTGGGGGTTTGCCTATAGTCAACAGCCAGAGTCACAGGAAGCTGTTTTACAAAAATTGGGTTTTGAACAAAGCTAAATATGGCAACTTTACTGAGATTGATCTTGAAGTTTGTGTTGATTGCTGCCATCACATCATCAACATTATTGGCTTGCAATTTTCTGATGTTTAATACTTCATCCTCTTCAAATGATCCCTTAAAAAATCAACCAGAAAATAAACTATTGCCTCCGCTTCCCACCATAGCGGCTCAAGATACTGAACCAGAGCGTATTCCTGATGCTCCGTATGTGCAAACGCCACCAGAGGTAGTCCTAAAAATGCTAGAAATGGCAAAAGTTGATAAAAATGATGTTGTTTATGATCTAGGTAGTGGCGATGGTCGAATTGTAATTACTGCTGCACAAAAATTTGGAGCGAAGGCAATTGGGATCGAGATTGATCCTGAGTTAATTAGGGAATCAGATCGAGAATTAAAGGCGGCGATCTCGCAAACACCAGAGATTCGCGATCGTATTAAATTTATTAAACAAGATCTTTTTAAAGCTGATTTAAATGACGCAAGTGTAATTACACTCTATCTTTTACCACAGGTAAATCTACGAGTACGTTCCGAAATTTTACCCAAATTAAAAAGAAGAACAAGGGTTGTTTCCCATGAATATGATTTAGGAGATTTACCTCCTAATCAAATTGAGAAAGTTAAGGTTGGCAATCATGAACATAGAATTTATCTATGGATTTTAGATAATTAGATTATTCTAAATATTTGATGGATAAAGACTTGTAATGTTTTTTATTGTTTTTTATGTTAATCTTTTGTCACTCTTGTTCTAGTCATTTGTCCATTGAGAAATACAATTCAAGTAGAATTTGTCCAAGTTGACTTGCTCTAGGGTGAACACAAGCAGGCTGCATTCCTGTCGAAAAATCCGGCGGGCACTGTGCCCTTACTGGAACTCGATGATGGCACCTATATTGCTGAATGTACTGCCATTACTGAGTACTTTGACCACTTGATGGGTGAACCGACCCTGACTGGGAAAGGTGCAACGGAGCGGGCGATGATTCACATGATGCAGCGGCGCGTAGAAGCGAATTTACTGGATGCGATCGCCAACTATTTCCACCATGCCACGCCCGGTTTAGGCTTTGAAACTTACCAAATTCAGGAATGGGGTGAAAAGCAGAGAGTACAGGCGATTGCGACC
>JBJTVM010000563.1:0-19603 GCA_046081205.1 Pseudanabaena sp.
TTTAGACGAACGTACTGGGTAACATACAACGCTTTACATTCAGACTCGAACCAAGAGATTTTTAGAAACTGTTGCTTTGCAACAGTTTCTAAAAATCTCTTGGTTCATCTGTTCAGAAATCGCTGTAATTAAAGTTTATATTTAACTTATATTTTATAGTGTTTTCCAGACTAAATGAGGCAATATGACTCAAGCCATTGCACCATCATTATCTTTGTACGATCACGATCTCGATAGTGGTTATAAGCGGCTTTTAATTTTATGAAACCGATTTTAATAATGAGAATTGCTGGCTTTTATGATTTTGGCTTGAGATGAAAGCTTAAAGTAAGCTAAAATTTTAGCCTAGACCGAAATTTTCAAATAAATTTGCCAGTTGCTGGTGATCGATATATTTTTATTTGCTGCACCTCAAAATAATTAAGCAATGCCATTTTGTTAGGAGTAAACGCTTTGGAAGTCGCGCAACTGTTGGAACTATATAGACAGGGACAACGTAACTTTTCTAACATAGATCTCAGTAATGCTCAACTACGCAGTGTTGTCTTAATCGGTATTGATTTGCGTGGCTCGACCTTAAATAAAGCTGATCTGAGTAGTGCTAATTTAATTGAGGCAAATTTGACAGGTGCTAACTTGATTGAAACCAATCTGAGGGGAGCTTTACTCAGAGGAGCCAATTTTTCGGATGCAGATATAAGTTGGGCAAATTTAACTTGGTCAAACTCTTCTAATAGTAAATTTATTCGAGCTAATCTCAGTGTTACTAATTTTAGTGGTGCAAATCTGATAGAGGCTGATTTTACAGGCTCAATTATGAAGGGTTCTAATCTGCGGGGTACAAATTTGCGGGGTGCAATTTTCAAAAATTTGCGAACCTGTGCAGATACGGAATTTACAGGGGTTCGGAATTTGGACGATCGCACTCGTTTATATCTTTGTACGATCGCGAGTGGTACACACCCATTCACCAAAAATGACAGTCGCCAAACTTTAGGTTGTCCAATTTAATTACAGCGCTTTGCGCTCTAACCCAAACCAAGAAGATTTTTGAAAGTGTTGCTTTGCAACACTTTCAAAAATCTTCCTGAGGTTCGTTTGATTGGTAATTGCTGTAAAGGCGGCGCGAAGTGCTGCCTTTAATTGTTTTATGGTTGCTCTGTAAGCTGTAGCAAATAAGGAAAAGAGGTATTTTCTTCGTAGGAGCCAATCCATACTTCATAGGTTCCTTCTAACCAGTCGCCACCAATTTCTGGGTTACGATCGCTAACATCGTCACTGCACCAACTACCACCAGGACCACGCACTAGCAGGACTGTATCACCAGAGCTTCTGACTTGTAGTTTTAGAGAGCGAAACGGTCTTTTTAAGGTGATTTTGTGATCGGGTTCTGCGTCAATAAAACCAATACAGTCTCCTGTCTCGGTTAGTTTGCGTCCAGATTTTTTTTGAGTCTCAACTCCACCGCCACTAATCCCCCTTAGTTCGATCATTTTCGGCGTAAAGTTTGGGGCGATCGCAATGTCTTCAAACATTTTGACGAAACTAGCTTTTTTGCTTGAAGAAGTTGCTGGATTCTCTGGTCGTGAGATCTCGAATGGTGTTGTTGTGTTTGGTGTTGTGGGCTTGGGTTGCGATCGCACTACTGTAGCCACAGCTAACATTGTGGTGGTCATAGCTGTAATGGTAATTAGCGATCGCGCTGCAAATTTTCTCATGACACAAATATATTGGCTCTAAGAGGTGGATTTTAGCATTAGCCACAACGGAAAACCAGATTATTTTATAATCGAGCGAGAAGTTGTGATGAGAATTTGCAAGGTGTTTAGCAATGACAGTAATCACTAAGGAGTACCTTAAGCAGGAATTAGACCAATTTAATGATCAACAACTAAGGCAAGTTGCAGATTTTATTGCTTTTATCAAGTTTCAAACAAGATTTAGTCAAGAGACAGTTGATATTAGTCAGTTTGCTGATCTCTATCAAGAGTTCGCTCAAGAAGATCGAGAACTAGCTGAAGCAGGGGTTTCTGACTATGCTGAACTCTTGAACAGTGAGGACAAAAATGAAAGTGGTGCGTGGTGAAATATGGTTGGCGACTCTCGATCCAACTCGAGGCTCAGAGCAAGCTGGCACTCGTCCAATTATCATTTTTCAAGAGAATACTGTCTCTAAATTCACCAGCACTATCATCACGATTCCTCTTACAACCAACTTACGGCGGGCAGCTTTGCCAACTTGTTTGTTAATCTCTAACGATCAAGCTGGCTTAAGCCAAGATTCAGTTGCACTCTGTCATCAACTTCGAGTGCTTGATAAGACTCGATTGATTAAAAGATTGGGGCAGTTAGACTCAGGGGTAATCGCTGATTTAGAAAATATCGTTTTGTTTACGCTTGGGTATAAAATGTGAATTTATGCAGATTGAGCGATCGCGCTGCAAATTTTCTCATGACACAAATATATTGGCTCTAAGAGGTGGACTCTAACATTAGCCACAACAGAAAACTATATTCTTTTAATCTTCAGAAATACCAAGCGATCTCAACTTTGCCATCAACACTTCCACCTGTATCTGCGCCTCATTAGCCCGTTGTCTTTCTAAATCAACTTGCTCATCAGTAGTGAGATAGCGATCGCCTTTTTGATCAAACCAGCTTAAAACTTCACGACTAAAGCGATCGCTTGGCAATATAGCGCGTCCGATTCCTAAGCCGATTTCTGGCATCCATAGAGGCTCCCCAATTTGCAATTGATACTCATCATCAACCAACTTATAAACCTCAAAGGGCAAATGTCCATCCCGCCGCCAGAATTGAGGATTGTAAATCACATAGTATTTGACACCTAATTTGCGATAAATCTCTAGTTTCTTTTCATACTCATCACCATAGCTATGGGATACAACTTCTAAGGTCAAAATCGGTGGAGTAAATTCTTCTTCCCACATCACATAGCTGCTGCGTGATCCACCATTTTTGCGCCGTTCCACTCCCAAACTCAAAAATCCATCAGGAATTATAGGGACTCTAGGACTTACGCCAGTGGTGTGATAGATACCCATATCCACACCAAAATACCAATCATCACGATTTTTCCAAATATATTCCAGTAAGAACAATAGTAAATTCGGTACAAAATTCTGATCTTCGTTATCCACAGGCGTATCATCGGAATCAGGTAATTCGTCGCTGGTGGGTAGATATTGGCGATCTGTTTGTAGCATCAGCTAATCCCAGAAGTATCCTAGCTATTCGGATTGTACTATACAAGCTCAGAGTAGCGACGCTTTACGTCGCTACTCTGAGCTTGGGGTTGTTATATTATTGTATTGCGTTGTGAAAAGAGATAAGTAAAAGCATGGCAGCAATTGGCATCATGACCGCACAGGTGCGTCCCGAACGTGAGATCGGACAAATCCATGTTTATGACGGCACAGGCAAAGGCAAATCACAGGCAGCATTGGGCGTAGTCCTGCGATCGCTAGGGCTAGGCATGTCCGACACATCACCCTTTGGCACAAGAATTTTGTTATTGCGATTTCTCAAGGGAGCCGAGCGTGAATATTCTGAAGATGCGGCGATTTCTGCATTGCAGCAAGGCTTTCCGCACTTGATCGACCATGTGCGAACTGGTCGCGCCGAATTTTTTGATGCTGAGCATGTCACCCCCTTTGATCGCCAAGAAGCTGAACGTGGTTGGGCGATCGCCAAAGGGGCAATGGCTTCAGGACTATATTCTGTAGTTGTCCTCGATGAAATTAATCCCGTTCTTGATTTAGGATTAATCCCCGTCGATCGCGTTGCTAAAGACTTAAAACATAAACCACCCCATCTCGAAGTAATCTGCACAGGACGCGGCGCACCCCAAGCATTAATTGATATCGCCGATTTGCATTCAGAAATGCGATCGCATGACGATGCCCATGCTGAAAAATATGATGTGACAGGAATTGAAATTTATACAGGTGCGGGTAAAGGTAAAAGCACATCAGCTTTAGGGCGATCGCTAAAGGCGATCGGTACAGGCATTAGCCGCGATTTATCCCATCGTGTGTTGATCATGCAATGGCTCAAGGGTGGCGCTGGCTATACCGAAGATGCAGCGATCGCCGCTCTCAAGCGTGGCTATCCCCATGTGATCGATCATCAGCGCTGTGGACGCGATGCGATCGTCTGGCGTGGCCAACAGCAGGAAATGGACTGCATTGAGGCTCAACGTGGTTGGGAAATTGCCCAAGCAGCGATCGCTTCAGGACTTTACAAAACGATCATCCTTGATGAACTTAATCCCACTGTCGATCTAGATTTGTTACCTGTCGAGCCAATCTGCCAAGCCTTACTCAAAAAATCTCGCGATACCGAAGTGATCATTACAGGACGTTGCCTCAATCAGCCCGCCTACTTTGATCTTGCATCTGTTCATTCAGAAATGGTCTGTCATAAGCACTATGCCGAAAAAGGCGTAGATCTCAAACGTGGTGTAGATTTTTAAGATAATAATAGATGCGGCCCTTTGTGCCGCATCTATTATGTTTGATTTTCGATAACTTCTACTTCCGTATCAGATTCCTCTTCTTCGGATTCTGAGGCATTCAGGTAGTAATGATTGTAGTAACTATAGTGATACTCACTATCAGAGGAACCAATCATGTTAATTAATAAACCAGAAATATTCGCTCTTGCAGTCGATAAGACTTCTAATGCGCGGGAAATTCCACTTCTAGTTGAACGATTAATCGCCGCTACTAAAATGAATGTATCAACCTTTGAGGTCAAACATTGAGCATCAGTTATGCCAATCACAGGTGGAGTGTCAACTAATACATAGTCATACTCTTGCCTCCATTCTTGTAGTAGCGCTGCCATCTTACTGGACTCTAGCAATAGCATGGGATTTGGAGGAAGAGAACCTGATGTTAAAATATGCAAATTACCTAGATCATCTCCTGCCTGGATCAGATCTTGCCATAAACTAGCTGTAGCTAAAGCTGTAGACAAACCAACTTTATTACTTAGTCTCGCTAACTTATGAATGGTTGGCTTTCGCATATCGGCATCAACCAAGAGAACTCTATATCCCAGAGCCGATAGAACATTGGCAAGATTATAAGTCAAAGTACTCTTACCTTCAGAGGGTACAGATGAAGTAAAAGCGATTACTTTCATCATGTCGTCAGTACCTAAGTAACGCAAATTTAAAGCCAGCGAACCCAGCGCTTCTTTGAAAGCATAATAACTACTAGATGGCAATATCCCTTGGCTACTTGCTGGGATTAAAGAGGATATTTCTGTCATCGGAATTGAAGCAAGTAGAGGGATATCAATTATTTCCCTTACTTCTTCCACCTCACGAATACGCTGATCTAAGCGATTGAGTAGCAGAGCAAATAAGATTCCTAATGTGATTCCCGAAATTGCTCCAGTAATTAAACTCCTCTCGATATCTGGAGAAGATGGCTTAATCGGAATAAGAGGAGTTTCCAAAACTTTCCAAGATGAAATTTCTTGAGCCTCAGAAATTCTTAATTCTTCAAGCTTTTCACTCAGTTTATTGTAGGTTGATGTATCAAGGGCAAGTTGTCTTTGAATTTCCACATACCTTTGCTGAATCTGGGGAATCTTAGAAAAAGCGGTAGCAACCTCAGACTGTGCATTGCGAATACTCTCTAGTTGAGCTTGGCTGACGGCAAGGTTAGTTTGAGCATCAAATAACTGGGAAGCTAAATTTTGCTGAATTACACTATTCGGCTCATTAGTAATATTTGTTGTAACGCCTCTCACGCCAACTACTGATTGAGCTCGAGTCTCCAGCAATCGATAGAGTTCGTCTCGACGATCTTTGAGTGCAATAACAGTAGGATGATCTTCGCGAAATCGAGTTCGTTCTAAAAAGTAGTTAGTTTCAACTTCTTGGAATTGTCTAACCAAGGATTGATAAGGAGCATCTTGTTGCAAGATGGCGCTGCCGATCGCTGCTTCTGGAGATTTGCCAACTTGACGGCTAAGTGCTTCATACTGTTGTTGGACTTGAGCGATTTTAATTTGTAAATTTTGAGCTTGATTTTCTAAAGCCTCACGCATTTTGTAAACGGATGCAGCATAGGTATCAGGATCGACAATATTGTAGTTTTTCCGGAATTGTGTAACCGCTAATGCTGACTTATCAAGTTGCTGCTTAACCTGTGGTAACTTATCTTGAATAAATTTAATCGCAGAACTGGATTTAGTACGGCGATCTTTTAAGCTATATTCAACATAAGTCTGGGTTAATGCACTTAAGACTTCCCTTGCCCGTTTGGGATCGCTATCTGTATAGGTAAGACGCAAAACCATCGTGTCTTTTTCAGGTTTTACGTCCAATCCATTCATGATTGTCAGCGCATCTATATCTTTATAGCTATTTGCTGATGCAGATTGTTGCATCTTGGCTACAGCTATCTCAATCAAAGGGCGACTCTTGAGGATCGCAATCTCTGTACCTAGGTTGACTACATTGCTAGTGGGTAGAGTTGGGAGTTGAATATCTGAAACTGCGATCGTCGTATTGACTAGCAGAGAAGCACTTGAGCGATATTGTGGAGTTCTAGTAAATGTATAGTAAGTGTTTCCAGCAAATACGGTAACCGATACAGCGACGATGACGATCCAACGCTTGCGGAGTACTCTAAAAAATTTGGCAAGTTTAAACGAATCATCGACATACTTGCCTACATAGGTAGCTTTAGGATATTCAGTCATCGTTGTTTTTACCTAAGTAGCTTTAATCGTTGAACCCTTGATCGTTAATCTTTATATCAAAATCAGGATGATATATCAAATTTAAAATTTGAGTATCAGCAATTATCTTTTAGAAGCACCTATTGCATCCGCTATGATCGCACTGTAATCACAACCCATCACATCTCAGCACGAATGCCTGCAACTATTCCGACAATATACTCTACCCTGTTCTTAACAATTCTATTGTTTATTGGGCTAATTTCTTTTTTGCGTGGCTCTATCCGCGATCGCACAACTGATGCACTATTCACTTTAGAAAAAGTTACAGATGATCACCTATTGAAGCAAGTGCGCGATCATTTTCAGCAAAGAGCTTATAAAGTAATTGAGATTGATCCAGCACGCGATGTTGCAACCCTCGCAGGTCAAGTAAAGCCAAGTCTTTTCTTAGCAATATTTCTGACAATACTCGCAGCAGTTGGATTAATTTGTCTGGGTATAGTGTTAGGTATTCTCATCCCTGATTTGGAAAATCTCTGGTTATGGCTGATGATCTTTTCGCCGATCGCTGGTGTGTTTTACTGGCGTGGTACTCCTCGCGAACGTCAAGTTAGTTTGCAACTTTTGCCTGAGATCAGACTCAAAGTACGCGCCCATAAAGATGAGATCGAAGAGTTACAGCGATCGCTCAACCTAGAAAAAATAGATTAAAGAGTATTAAGGTGGGCAATGCTTACCCTAATACTCTTTATAGCGGTTTTCAAATGAGTGAGGACTTATTTGAAAATAAAAAACAATCCTAGTAAGAGTTTTGAGTTTTCATTTTGCCTACGGCAAAATGAAAACCGCTATATTGCCGCTGTCCAAATAAAATTGCCGCTATTTTTTATAATGGATTAGGAAAACTTTGCTCAAATTTATGGTTATTGATATTTTATGACTACAGTTCTACCCAGTCTCAGACAAGAGACCATTTCCACATTTCAATCTAGTTCATTGCAAAATCCAAATTCAAGCTTAGATAGTTTGTCTCCTAATCAACAGCTTCTGCCCTTAACTGCCATAGTTAATTCTAAAGATCATCTGGAAATAGGTGGTTGTGATGTAGTGGACTTAGTGAGCCAATATGGTTCACCGCTCTATATTTTGGATGAAGTCAGTCTTAGAACAGCTTGTCAGCAATATCGAGATGCTTTTGCCAAGCATTATCAAGGAGAGGCTCAGGTTTTATATGCTTCTAAAGCATGGAGTTGCCTAGCGGTTTGTGCAATCATCGGTTCTGAAGGGCTAGGCATTGATGTAGTCTCCGCAGGTGAAATCTTGACCGCTTTGCGGGCTGGAGTTTCACCAAGTTTGATTTATTTTCATGGTAATAATAAATCTGCTGATGAACTTAGCTATGCCCTAGAGTCAGGATGCACCATTGTCGTAGATAACTGGCATGAGCTAAAAACTTTGGCTCATCTGGCTAAAGAGCAATCCCTTGAGGTAAGTTTTAATGCGCCAAGGATCATGTTGCGTTTGACTCCTGGGATTGAATGCCATACCCATGAATATATTCAAACAGGGCATATTGATAGTAAATTTGGCTTTGATCCCAATGAAATAGAAGCGGTATTTGCTTTTGTTGCTCAGTCTCACCTCAACTGCATTGGTATTCATGCTCATATTGGTTCGCAAATTTTTGAGTTGCAGCCACATCAAGATATTGGCGGCGTGATGGTGCAGTGGTTTAAACTTGCTGGCGACAAGTACGGATTGAAATTTTCTGAGCTAAATATTGGTGGTGGACTTGGAATTCGCTATGTAGAGTCTGATGATCCTCCTAGCATCGAAGAATGGGTCAAAACTGTCAGTGCTGGTGTAAACGATGCTTTTGTTAAAGCAGGATTAGCATTACCCAAACTACTTTGTGAACCAGGGCGATCGCTAGTTGGCTCGACCTGTGTAACTGCTTATACAATCGGCGGCAGCAAAACGGTTCCTGATATTCGTACCTACATCACTGTTGATGGAGGCATGTCGGATAATCCTCGTCCGATTACCTATCAGTCAAAATATCGCGCTGTGGTAGCCAATCACATGAGTGCATCCTTGTCGCAAACTGTAACGATCGCAGGTAAGCATTGCGAATCAGGTGATATTTTAATTAAAGATATTCAATTGCCTGAGACTAATGCTGGTGACATTCTCGTGGTATTCGGAACTGGCGCATACAATTACAGCATGGCTTCCAACTACAATCGGCTGCCAAAGCCTGCAGCTGTGGTTGTAGGGAGTGGTGAATCTAGTTTGATCATCAAGCGAGAAACTCGTGAGGATCTATTGCGTCAAGATTGTCTACCTGAGAGATTATGCCAATCCCCAAAAGCATGACGGCACTTTTAGTTCATAAAAGTCCAACCCAGTAAGGGGCTTCAGGTTAAGGAATGGCTACATTACTTCTTAACTTGTTATAAATAACAAACAGGACAGTGCTTTGCACTAACTTAAAACCCAGAAGAGATTTTGAAAGTGGTGCTTCGCACCACTTTCAAAATCTCTTCTGTATCCCTTAAAGCCGAAGTGTAGCGATTTTTATTTTGCCTACGGCAAAATAAAAATTCAAAATCCTTACTAGGAGTGATTTTTGGTTTTCAAATGAGTAAGCACTCATTTGAAAACCGCTATAGGCTGTAAGAGTTTTAAAAACATAAAAGCTTAGCTGGTTTATGTTTTGGTAATGTAGCAATTCACAAAAGTTGTCATACTTTTGTGAATTAAAAAAATAAAATTCAGTCAGGGTTTTAAAAACATAAAACGGATATAGCGCTTTTCAAGCAAGCGAGGTACAAGGGTTGGGGAACCCAACCCATACTTCACTAGACTAATAAATCCTATATGCGGTTTATGTTGGTATTACAGAAGTAGTTGGAGTTGAGTTGTGAATGAGAGGGCAATGAATGCAGTGGTTTAATATCAACTCAATTGCATTCATTGTGAGGGGGATCGATATCCTTGCGGTATTGGGATTGATCTACTTCATGCTGTCCCTCAGCAATGATCGCCGCACCCTATTGATGGTGAGGGGGATCATATTTTTGCTTATTGCGAGTGTGTTAAGCGATCGCCTCGGTATGCGATTGCTCAATTTTGTGCTCGATAAATTATTAGTTGGAGCAGCCGTGGCGATGGCGGTAATTTTGCAACCAGAGCTACGCCGATTTTTAGAACGTCTAGGACGTGGCGATTTACTGTCGTTGATTCAACCGACAGCCAATCGGCGATCGCCTGTGGAAACTGACTCAGTAATTGAAGAAATTAATGACGCTGTGATCGAGCTATCGCAAAACCGTACAGGCGCATTGATGATTATTGAGACAGGTGAACCGATTGATGATCGTGATTTTTCCGTGCCAGGGTTGAAACTTAACGCTTTATTATCAAAAGAGCTATTGCATACAATTTTTCAAACTTCAACGCTTTTACATGATGGAGCTATCTTGATTCGCGAAGATCGCATTATGGCGGCTGGTGTAATTTTGCCAATTTCGGAGCGAGCCGCCTCACGAGAAATTGGTACAAGACACCGTGCTGCTATGGGCATTACCGATCGCGTGAGAAATTGTTTTTGTATTGTTGTTTCAGAAGAAACAGGATCGATTGCGATCGCGGAAAATGGCATATTAGATCGTCCAATCTCCAGTAGTCGTCTACGAGAAATCTTAGAAACTAAACTAGGTAACTATCGTCCAACTACCCTAGGAAGAACAGTACCAAGCTTTAATTGGCGCTGGTCAAACTCAATCCTCAAAAATATGGTAAGCCGAAAATCGTCAGAAAAGAAATGACAGCTAAGCTATTGCAAACTTTGCCACCAGATCTCGATCATCAACGCTTGCCCAAACACGTAGCCGTAATTATGGACGGTAACGGACGTTGGGCAAAGCAAAAGGGAATGCCCAGAATTGCTGGTCATCGTCAGGGTGTGGATGCCTTGAAGGATTTATTACGCTGCTGCAAAGATTGGGGAATTGCAGCCCTAACGGTCTATGCCTTTTCTACGGAAAATTGGAGCCGACCTGCTCAAGAAGTTGACTTCTTGATGGTTTTATTTGAGCGAATGTTGCGCCGTGAATTGGAGGAAATGTGCCGTGAAGGAGTACGCATTTCCTTTGTGGGTGACCTTGATTCTTTGCCTAAGTCTTTGCGGTCAGAAATAGAGCGATCGCAGACGGCGACAGCTAATAATCAAGCCATTCATTTTACGGTTGCGATCAACTATGGCAGTCGCCGCGAAATCGTTAAGGTCTGTCGCCAAATTGCTGAGGCAACTTTAGCTGGAGAAATCCAGCCTGAAAATATTGATGAAAATGTATTTGAGCAACATCTCTACACCGCAGGAAACCATAATCCTGATCTGTTAATTCGGACTAGTGGTGAAATGCGCTTAAGTAATTTCTTGCTTTGGCAAATGGCTTACACGGAAATGTATTTTACCCATACACTTTGGCCAGATTTCGATCGCCATGAGTTTCATCGAGCGCTGATTGATTACCAAGAACGTGATCGGCGCTTTGGTAAAGTGTAGGAAATCAAAAACGCTATAGTGTAAGCATAGACTGCCCGTTGCGATATCCTGTCATGGGAGAAGAAAAATGCTGAATATAAGCAAGTTAAATGATGTTTATCCGTTAACTAGACAAGCTAAAGATCAATACGAGCAAGATTTCTACGCATGGACACAGGAACAAGCTCAATTACTCAGACTCGGCAAGTTAGAAGGGCTAGATCTCGAAAATCTCGCGGAGGAAATAGAGTCTTTGGGTAAACAGCAAAAGCAGGAATTGCGAAATCGGTTTGGAGTTTTAATTGGGCATTTGCTCAAGTGGGAATATCAGCCATCTCTGCGGGGTAAAAGTTGGAGAGTCACTATTGATTTGCAACGGGAGGAAATACTCGAATTGGTTAACGAAAATCTCAGCCTCAAACCGTACCTAGAAGAAGCGATCGCTAAATCCTATAAACAAGCGATCGCCCTAGTCGTTAAAGAGACACCATTGGATAAAAATGATCTACCGTCAGAATGCCCCTATACATTCGCGCAAGTTTTTAATCAAGATTTTTACCCCAACTAACAAAGGCGCTTTGCGCCCTTGTTGCCTAAAAAAAGAGGGCGCTTCGCGCCCTCTTTTTTAGTAATGATTTCCAACTTTGCGGTGGTGAGAGGCGGTGAGGGATTCAGGTTTCGATACTCGACCTTCTTCTGCGATCGCATAGATAACCCAGTGATCGCTACATTCCATCCGACTGATGACTTCACACTCGATAAAGGCAAGGGCATCAGTGAGAATTGGTGCGCCGAAACTCGATAGCTGGGTTTTGACACCTTCAAAACGATCCGCCCCAGGAGCAAATCGCTTGAGGAAATGCTGCATCAATTTTGAATAATTGCCATCTTCTAGCACGTTCAAAACAAAGCGATCGCCTACTTGCATAAATGACTCGATCGCCCGATCCTTTGCCACTGCAACCGTAAAGCCTAATGGTTTAAAACTAGCTTGGGCAACCCAAGAGGCTAACATCGCGCTGCGTGCACCGCCTTTGGCAGCCGAGATAATATACAAACCACCTGCTAAACGTCCCAAAGCTTTATCAAGATCTGCATCGAGCGCCTTGAGTTGTTTGATATTTTGCTTACGAGTTAGCAATTGCCCTAAGTCAGTGCCCGCTTCATCACAGATTTGATAGGTAGCTTCGTTGGGATTTTCGCGTACCTTAATAGCAGGAAAAGCGGTGGCTACACCCAAATCTTTAAACCTGTTATTCAACAAATCAATGGATGAATCCTGATCGCCATGCGGTTCATATAGTCCAACTACTTGCTTTTCGCTGGCTGCGGCAAGAATGGCTCCAATCGCCGTTTCCACGTGGGTATTCGATGCTGGGGGTGTACAGACGACTAAACCTGATGCATGGGCAACAAGTTCCCGTAATTCCTGTAAATCGATCGCCTTAAGATCTGCCATTTCTACAGCAACACCAGTTTTCGCGATTCCGCGCGCGATCGCTTGGGAGAGGCGATCGCAATAGCCATAGTCAGACACATAGCAAACTACAACGTTAGTTTCGCCCTTAGTTTGGGCTTGGCTCCACTGGCGGTAGTTTTCCGTTAGTTCTTTGACGTTATATCGTAGCAATGGGCCATGTCCATTTGCCACGATTTCCGCCTGTGGTAATTCATCCATCCGTTTCATTGCTGAAATTACTGATCGCGCATTGGGAGCCATCAAGCATTCGTAATAAAAGCGATAGTCTGGTGTAATTCTTTTTAAGTTTTCATCGTAAATTGCGTCACTGCAATAGTGCATTCCAAAAATATCGCAGGTGTACAAAATCGATGTTCCCAAATCAAAGGTCATCATTGTGTCTGGCCAGTGCAAATTCGGCGCATTTACGAACTGCAAAATATGACCATTCCCTAGATCAACTTGATCACCATTTTTGACAACTTGCTGCTTAAATGGCTGATTAATTAACTCACCAAGAAATTGCAACGCTACCTTTGTCGCTACCACCGTAGCATTGGGGGCTAACTCTAATACTTCTTTAACCAAGCCGCTATGATCTGGCTCCGTATGACTAATTACCAAATAATCAATCTGAGCAGGATCGATTTGCTCTTTAAGGGTATTGAGATATAGCTCACGAAACTTGGCGTGGGACGTATCAACTAGGGCTAGTTTTTCACCACGAATGATGTAGGAGTTGTAGGTTGTGCCATTTTGCAAACCAAACTCGATATCAAAACGATCACGATCCCAATCAAGCGATCTAATGGTGGTCGTGTCTGCCGCGATTTCGGCTACTTGGATGGTGAGTCGGCGTTCAATCGACTTCTTAGCAACATTTGCAATAGAAGGAATCTCAATAGCAGCTACCACAATCTTGTCTCCCTATCTGATTTTCAACTATCTCTAGTTTAATGCTTACTTTTCGACAAGTCCAATTGAATGTACTAATTGATACTATAAGTACTCAATGGACGCGCAGTAAAATAAAGAAGTGATTTTTTGTGGCAAGGCTTTGCTAGGTCATAAAAAATCTGACTTTTTATTAAATTGAAGAATCCTAATCAAAACCAAAAAGCCAAAAATTAGATGCAGTCGTATACACTGCTACTTAATTTCTGGGTTATCACTAAATCCGCAACTATGTCAGACCTTTACGTTTCATGGGAAGAATATCACGCCAGTATCGAGAAATTGGCAGCCCAAATCTATCAATCTCAATGGGAATTTGATCAAATTCTCTGCCTTGCTAGGGGAGGGTTACGCATTGGTGATATGCTTTCGCGGATTTATAACAAGCCTCTGGCGATTCTCTCGACTTCGTCCTATGGCGGCAAAGACTTTCAGGAAAGGGGGGAATTAACGATCGCTAGTAATATCACTATGACTACTGATACCCTCGGCAAAAGGATCTTGTTAGTAGATGATTTGGTTGATTCGGGTGTAACCATGATGCGAATTCTTGAATGGCTGCGGCAGCATGAAGAGTTTGCAATTACGGAAGTGCGATCGGCAGTTTTATGGTTTAAGGCTTGCTCTGTAGCAAAGCCAGATTATTATGTGGACTTTCTAGATGACAATCCTTGGATTCACCAACCCTTTGAAAAATACGAAAAACTAAATCCTAGTGACCTATAGCGAATACCAAAACTAAAAATGGCATAGCCATTTTTAGTTTTAAAAACTCTTACTGGGTTTGTTTTTTTATCCACAAAAGTGTTGTCACAATTTCGCAAATTGGTATAAGAAAATTAGACATCATCAAAACTGGCTAAGGAATCTATAATTATCCGTAAAGAAGTTGTGCCCCTTAAGGGGCACAACTTCTTTACAGGTTTTACTACTAGAGGAGCCATGTAATCAATGACTAAGGGCAGATTAGAGGCATTTAGTGATGGTGTGCTTGCCATTATTATCACGATCATGGTGCTGGAACTAAAAGTACCCCATGAAGCAGACTTAGCCGCACTACGTCCATTAATTCCCATATTTTTGAGCTATGTCCTCAGCTTTATTTATATAGGAATCTATTGGAACAATCACCACCATATGCTACAGGCTGTCAGGCAGGTCAATGGTGCGATTTTGTGGGCTAATATGCATTTACTATTTTGGCTATCTCTAATCCCCTTTGTCACAGCATGGACAGGCGAGAATTTTTTTGCAGCTATGCCAGTTGCACTCTATGGAGTAGTGCTACTAATGTCAGCGATCGCCTATTACATTCTCAGTCGCGTGTTGGTTTCGCATCATGGTAAGGAATCTGCTTTGGCGATCGCTCTTGGCAGAGATTTTAAAGGTAAGATATCCGTCGTGATTTATGCAGTAGCAGTTCTACTTTCTTTTGTGAACTCATGGCTAGCTTTAATGTTGTATGTTGCTGTGGCAATCATGTGGCTGATTCCCGATCGCCGCATTGAGAAGACTTTGAGTTCCTAAATTAGAAGTAGTGCTTTGCACTACTTCTAATTTAGGCTAATTTATTTGGCTTCCATCCAGTTTTTGCCAGTATGTACATCCACTTCCAACTTGACTGAAAGTTCGATTGCTGATTCCATCGCTGCTTTGATTTTGGGTTGTAATTCGGCAACTTCATCGGGTGGCACTTCAAACACAAGTTCATCATGGACTTGCAATAATAATCGTGCTTGATAGTCTTGCAAAAGTTCATCTACCCGCAACATTGCAATTTTGATAATATCGGCACTAGTTCCTTGGATTGGTGCATTGACAGCCGATCGCAGCAGCGCTGCCTTTTGATAGCCGCCAACCTGACTAAGCCCCCGAAAATAGCGTCGTCTTCCTAAAACTGTTTTCACATAGCCGTCTCGTTCTGCCTCAACTTCTAGATCCTGCATATAAGTAAAAATGCGTTCATAGCGCTGATTGAACTTCTCAATAAACTGCTTCGCTACTTTTACAGGTACACCGATATCACGGCTAAATTTCTGTGCTCCCATGCCATAGATCACGCCGTAGTTAATAATTTTTGCCAAGCGACGCTCATCACTGGTTACTTCTTCTTTCTCTAGCAGTAGTTGAGCGGTGACAGTATGCACATCTTCACCCGCATTAAAAGCTCTCATCAATTCTGGCTCTTGACTCAAGTGGGCAAGAATCCGCAGTTCAATTTGCGAATAATCCGCCGACATTAATATCCAACCCTCTTCAGGCAAAAATCCTGCTCTAATCCGCTTACTAAAAGCTGTACGAATGGGAATATTTTGCAAGTTAGGATTAGAACTACTCAAACGACCTGTTGAGGCAACAGTTTGATTAAAATCAGTATGTACGCGCCCAGTTTTGGGTTGAATCAGCGATGGTAAAGCATCAACATAGGTGGACTTGAGTTTAGCAAGGGTGCGATTTTCGAGAATCGTGTCAATGAGAGGATCTTCACCTTCCAATTTGTTGAGAACAGTAACATCAGTGGAATAGCCTGTCTTGCTTTTGCGTGATTTCTTCGTGAATTTTTCGCCAAGTTTTTCTTCTAAAATTTCGCTCAACTGCTTAGGAGAATTAAGATTGAATTTTTTTCCTGCTTGTTGATGGGCAGCGATCTCTAAAGCGTCTAAATCTTTTTCTAATTCCTGCGAGAACATACTTAGATATTCTTTATCGATCTTAATACCGCACCATTCCATCTCTGCAAGGATTGGCTCTAAGGCCATCTCGACACTTTGAAATAAATCCCAAAGTTCAGAAGATTCCTTTAATTGCTTCTCCAATATTGGTTTAATGCCATAGGTGGTATAGGTATCCATGCCGCAATATTGAGCAACAGAGGGGATATCTACTTCGGCGATCGATTTGCGCTTACCAACTAGAGTTTTGTAGCTGACAGTGCGGATTTGAAGCAAGTCCATCGCCATGTCATCAAGTTTATGGCTAGCTTCAGGATCAATTACATAACTGGCGATCATCGTATCGAAGACAACGCCCGCTAGTTCAATCCCTGCTGCCTTAAACATCAGGCGATCAAACTTGGCATTCTGTAAGTATTTCGGATAACTAGCATCTTCGAGAATAGGTTTCAGAATTTCTCTTACTTCTTCCCATTGCAAATTTTCCCCTTCATTATGGGTCAAAGGAATATAAGCAACTTCACTAATGGAGTCCCCCCAGCAACAACCAATTCCTACTAGTTCCGCTTCAAAGGGATTTAGTGCCGAAGTTTCCGTATCCCATGCTATAGGCTGTTTAGTATTGCGGAAAGTTTCCACTAGCTGTTCTAATTTAGGAATCGTATCAATAATCTGTACATCTAACTTAAGCGAAGCATTCGCGGCGGTCGCTTGATCATTTTCTTGCTTAGCAAAGTCAAACCACAACTCCTCATCCTCCACATCAAGCTTTTGAGAGGGCTTGCTCTCCTCTTTTTTTGTCAGAGTGGCTGGAGTTGAGGGCTTTTTTTCATAATTCCCCGATAACTTTGCTTGAATCTGATCGACTCGATTCACAAAAGCTTTCAGTTCAAGCTCTTCTAATAAAGGAATTAATTCGGCGGTATCAAATCCTGTTAATTGGCAATCAGCGATCGCCATTGGCAGCGGCACATCAGTTTTGATTGTCGCCATAAACTGCGAATGTCTAGCAGCTTCAATCCCTTGCTCTAGCTTAGTTTTAACGGCTCCCTTCATCTTCGGTATGGCTGCCAAAACATTCTCTAAACTGCCATATTCCTCAATTAATTTAATCGCCGTTTTTTCACCAATTCCCCGTACCCCTGGAATATTATCAGAAGCATCACCACATAAAGCCTTATAGTCTACAACCTGCGTGGGTAATACTCCTAAACGCTCTTTTACCTGATCGGCATGATATTCCACAATCTTATCTTTTTGACCGATGTTCAGCACCGAAATCCGCTTTTCCGCATCAATCAACTGAAACAAATCGCGATCGCCACTTAATATCTTGACGGTATAACCCTCAGCACTCGCCACCTGTGATAATGTTCCCAGCACATCATCCGCCTCAAAACCTGCTTGAGTAATTGCTGGCAAATTCATTGCTGCTAAAACCTTCTGGAGGTTCTGCATATCAGGAATAAAACTTTCAGGTGTTTCCGCCCGATTTGCCTTGTAAGTGTCGTCAATTTCATGGCGAAATGTGGGTGTGGCGAGGTCAAAAGCGATCGCCACAGCCGTGGGTTTTTCGCGATCGAGCATCTCAATTAATGATTTCAAAAAACCAAAACAAATACTAGTGGGGATTCCTGTTGAGGTTCTTAAGCCGCCTTCGGGATGTTTACCAAAGGCATAAAAGGCTCGAAACGCAAGGGAATGCCCGTCAACGAGTAAAAATGTGGGGTGGTTTTGTGCGCTTGAAGTCATGATGCTCTTTTAAAAGTTTTGGCGATCGCTAGTCTTAGGTTAACCGATCAGCATTGTAATGTTATTAGCCCACCTTTTGTTATGAGTGATAAGAAGCATTTACTCCCGATGATGCGATATCAAAATATGGTAGTCCGAAAAAGGAAAGGATGTATTGCGGTAAAGATGAGCGGCGCTTGGAACTGCCTATCCTTACCTATTTAGCACTATAGCGGTTTTTAAATGAGTACGTACTCATTTGAAAACAAAAAATCACTCCTAGTGAGGGTATGGCGGTTTTCATATTGCCTACGGCAAAGTGAAAACCGCTATACCCTGTCTTGAGTGGGAAAAGCCAAGACAATATCTACAAGTTATTGGTGAATATTTGGTTATATTTTTTGTAACGAATAGCTGTTTTGGGGAATACCATTTTATGCTGGTTGTCTGTCAAACGAAGGTTTTGATGTAAATGTGAGGATATCGGCGATGAACAAGATGGTTGGCATTGCAATGTTGACTTTTTTGGCTTGTGGGCAAGTGCAGATAATGATTAGTGAAAGCGTCCAAGCACAAACAAATCAAGATCGCAAAGCAGAGGCAGATCGGCTACTGCAACAAGGGATTCAGCAATATCAAATTAGCCAGTTTGAATCTGCCTTTCAGTCATGGCAGCAAGCATTAACAATCTATCGGGAAATCAAAAACCGCAAAGGAGAGGGAACAGCACTTGGAAATCTGGGACTCGCTTACTATTCCCTCGGCAAATATGGCAAAGCGATCGAGTTCCAACTGCAAAGCTTAGCGATCGCGCGGGAAATCAAAGACCGTCGCGGTGAGGGAAATTCGCTGGGAAATCTGGGAGCCGCTTACTATTCCCTCGGCAAATACGACAAGGCAATCGAGTTCCATCTACAAAGTTTAGCGATCACGCGAGAAATCAAAGACCGTCTCGGTGAGGGAAATGCACTGGGAAATCTGGGAATCGCTTACCAAGCCCTCGGTAAATATGACAAAGTGATCGAGTTTCTAGAGCAAGTATTAGCGATCACGCGAGAAATCAAAGACCGTCGTGGTGAGGGACAGTCGCTGGGAAGTCTGGGAATCGCTTACCAAGCCCTCGGTAAATATGACAAAGCGATCAAGTACCATCTGCAACACTTAGTGATCGCGCAGGAAATCAAAGACCGTCTCGGTGAGGGGCATTCGATGGGCAATCTGGGAAACGCTCTCTATTCCCTCGGCAAATATGATAAAGCGATCGAGTTCCATCTGCAAAGCTTAGAAATTAAGCAGGAAATCAAAGACCGTCGTGGTGAGGGGAATTCGCTGGGAAGTCTGGGAATCGCTTACCAAGCCCTTGGTAAATATGACAAAGCGATCGAGTCCCATCTACAACACTTAGCGATCGTGCGGGAAATCAAAGACCGTCTCGGTGAGGGACAGTCGCTGGGAAATCTGGGAATCGCTTACTATTCCCTCGGTAAGTATGACAAAGCGATCGAGTTCCAACTG